>LELG01000184.1 GCA_001045575.1 Candidatus Burkholderia pumila | reverse complement strand
GCAGTATGTTTGATTTTGGACGAAGTGTTTGATGCTCTTGGGAGCAAGCTTCGACTTGTCGTCGAATCACGTGACAGGAGGTTTCACGCTCATATATCAACCGCACAATACGGATACCCGAAAAGGAACCGGCTGAACCGGGATCGTTGCGCACAAGCTATCACGGACCAAGCAGCGCTCGCCAAGGTCGAGAAGGTGATTGCGGGCATCATCGCCGCCATAGAGGACGGCATGTAATCAGCCATCGATGAAGGCGCGCTGGACGACCTTGAACGGCAAAAGATGGAAATCACAGAACGTCTATTGCAAGCTCCGACTGAGACCATTCCCGATATCCATCCCAATGTCGCCAACCTCTATCGGTTCGCGTCGAGCGCTTCACCGAAGCGCTGAACGACCCTGGCGGTATGCAGGCAGCGGAAGCGCTACGTCCGCTGATCGGTGAAATCGTTCTTACGCCCGGCGACAAGCGGGGCGAAGTTCATGCCACGCTACGCGGCGAATTGTTCGGGATTTTCGAATTCGTCAAAAACAGAGACGGCGAAGAGCTCGGTGAAGTTATGTCGGCAGTCAAATCCTGCCCCCGCAACCAGCGATTCTTGCGATTGCAACGACGGCGTCTCGAAAGAGACGCCGTTTGTATCTTTTGTGCTCCATTTCGCCGGGATCGGGTGTGGCGAGCCCCCGCAACCAAACCGTCAACGCATTACTCAAAAAAAGCCCGGCACGTAACCAATCGCGCCGGGCTTTTTGCTTTTCGGCGCTGCATCCGATGTGACATCAGCGCCTCGTTCAAGTCGCTTTTGATCCGTTTCATGACCGACTTGCGCGCGCAGCGACGCATGTCGATGCCCACACTCTCATGGCGCATGCGCCTCCACCATTGCAAGGAGATCACTTCATGGACATCGTCCACGACCTGCAAGTCATCGCGCATCAGGAGCGTTCGCTCGTGTTTCCGCAATTCCATGCGGATGAAACCTGGCAGATCGGCACGCAGTTACGCGAGATGGCGCTCGCCCGCGATGCTGCGCTCGTCATCGATGTGCGCACGTTCGGCCGTCAGCTCTTCTTTCATGTCGCGCTCGATGGCACCGTGCCCAGCAATGCGCGCTTCGCCGAACGCAAGGCGCGGACCGTCGAACACTTCCAGCGCAGTTCGTATGCCATCGGCCTCACGCTGCAACAGCAGAACACCACCATCGCCGACAAATACGGCTTCGATCCCGTAAGCTACGCCGTGCATGGCGGCGGCTTTCCGCTGCGCGTCGCCAATGCGGGTGTGATCGGTACGGTAACGGTGTCGGGGCTGCCGCAGCGCGAGGATCATCAATTCGTCGTCGAAGCGTTGTACACAGTCCTCGGTCAGGACTTCAGCGCGCTGTCGCTCGGGCACGCCTGACAGCGATCAGACAAGAATGCGTTCTTTCGCTTATGTGCTTCTCGCCATCGCGATCGTCGCCGAAGTCATTGCGACTTCCGGTGCGCCTCCGATGGCTTTACGCGTGCGATTCCCGCAGCCATCGTCGTCGGATACGGGCTGTCGTTCTTCTCTTGTCGTTGATGTTGCGGACCTTGCTGGTCGATATCGTCTATGTGGTGTGGTCGGGCGCGGGCATCGTGCTCATCACGCTCGTGGCGACGCTGCTCTTCAAGCAGACGCCCGATCTTCCCGCCATGTTCGGCATGGGCCTGATCGTCGCGGGCGTCATCGTGCTCAAAGTATTCTCGAAGATGAGCGCGCACTGAAAGCGCTTATTTGCAGCGGACGATCATCGACCGGTTCTTGACGTTCACCGAGACGACGTTGGTAATGCCGCCGCCCGTCGGGCCGCCTTCCTCGTTGTCCTTGGACACGATGTCGTAGCCTGTCGCACCGCACTTCTGTCCGGCGAGCACGTAGCAGCTCGCCCAGCTCGATCCGGCATCCGCACCGCTGCAATTGACGGCGTAGCCAGTTTGTCCATCGGGCAGATGTATCAGCGAGGCTTTATTCGACGATGCGCACGCGCCGAGCATCATCGTCATGAGAATGGCGCACGCGCCGGGCAGGAAGGGTCGGCGCACTCGCCTATCGTCTCGATTCATCTTGAACTTCACCTCTGAAAACGGCAGCTGTCACTTTTTTTAGGATACGCATTGTCCCATACGCGGCTTACGCGCCTCGTAAGCGGTTGTCACAGAAATGGAGCGGGACGTCGTCTGGCACAATTCTTGTTATAAATCATGATACAGCTTGATACAAAAGACGTCGCGCCGATGCTGAACTATTTGCCGGATCGCGCGCTTTAAAAGTTTGTGCAATCGGTCCGATTTGCACGATTTCAGCAGCACGACCAGGGAGCACAAAAGTATGGCGGAAAGAGTCACCGGGCTCTTATCGAGAGCTATTACATCAGCGCGTCGGCGCGGCTCGTGGCGACGCACGATGACGTGCAGGCCGGCGCTGCGCCCATCTAGGTCGGCTACGTCAGTCTCGCGCAAGGCGGCCCGGACGGCGTGCATCGCTTCGAGGCACTCGTCGATCTCGGTCCGGAACGACGTTTTTCGACCGAAAACGAAGCGCTTGCCTGCGTCGAAGGGTCGGCGCGCAAGTACATGGACCGTTTGCTGCGAGCTGCGTGATGCGTGCCGTCCAACTTCGGCACGCGGTCCTGTACGACGTCGCCAACTCTGTCTGATCGACCTGTTTCCGAGCGGCGCGGATCGCGGCTGTCGCCAAAATTGGTCTCGAAGCCACGCCCGTGCTGTCGTTAGTTGGCGCACCGGCGGCGTGACGAATCATCCGGGCAATATCGCATGGGACGTGCATTATCGTTTCGATGCGCAAGTGCTGCGCGGCTATCCGCATCTGTCGGAGGACGCGCGTCAGCGCGTGCGCGAACTGAGCCGCCACCTCGACTTCAATTACGATCCGCTTGCGAGTTCGCTGCTCGTCGTGGATGTGGATGGTGACGTGCTCGCTGCGTGAGTCTGCCGACGTGCGCATTGTTGGAGCACGCGGATGAACTGTGAGTACTACTAAGCGCCAAACCCGCGCTGGACACGTCGCAGAAGCCCAGGCAAAGAAATCACTATGAACATTCATTTTCTTCCGGATGCGCCGGGTTACCGCGATACCAACCTGACGATCGAATTCGCCGCGCTCGTGGATGGCCGGCGTGTGCCGTGCGCGATCTTGGTCGAGACGCTGGAAGACCACTTCGGCGTGGAAACCTACGACAGCTTGGGTTGGATCAGCGCCTTCGATGCGGGCCGCGCGCGGATCGAAGCCGTAGCGCGCGAACATCTGCGCGTGACCAACGGCATGTCCGTCCTGCTCAAGAGCGGCCACTTCCCGCCAGGCCGCGTGCCTGCCCTGAGATCGCGCTGCGACAAGCCGCCCGCTCTCTTACACGTGCGATGTAGAAGCTTCTGCAAAGCATCGACGGCCGATAAAAAATCGATTGTTTCGCGCCTTCCGATTTCGTTCCTGCCGCAACACAGGAGTATTTTGTGACCAGCCGATAACGATGCGATTCGCTCGGCACAGGATTTGCTAAGTAAGTGATGGCATTCGCTCCATCAGAGCATCCATTATAAAAAAATCGCGCGGGGTCCCCATGCTTCAATCCTTTCTGCATTCTCTTGCCGAGTCCAATGCACTCTAGCTCATCTGGGCCGCGTTCGGCGTGCTGTTTCTGGCGCTGTGCATCGCATTTGCTTCCGTCATGCTGCGCGCCGAGCCTTTGTACAGTCCCTCGCCGGCCAAGGACGATGACGGCAAGATGATCGTCTGAGCCGAGCCGGGCGCATTGGCAACACCGGCGGGACAAGCAATCGATTTCGCGTTTGACTTGCAAAACTTCGATGCCGGCAATGCCTGATGGGCTCGGCGCAAAGTGCAAAAGGCGATTGGAAGGGCGGTGAGCGCATACCCGATGCGCCGCGGCAGCGTGGGTTTGCGTGGCGCAAAAGCTGAAGTTCGAACAGAATCAGCGAATCGATCCGATACTCCAACACGATGACCACCGAAGATATCCTTATCGACACCGCCAACTGCATCGGCTTCATTGCGCTCGATCGTCCGAAGGCACTCAACGCACTTTCCACGGCAATGCTGCGCATCGTCACGCAATCGACCAAGATGGCGACGCCCGCGCGCATCGGCCTGTTTCCGGATGTGGGCGCGAGCATGACCGCGTCCGACGCGCTTTACGCCCGCATGGCCGACGGCCTATCTCGACGATGGCGCGTTGCCCGGGCTGATCGAAGGCTTGCGGCATCAGCGTTTTCTGGATGGCGTGGCTATCGTGCGCTACATCGAAAGCGAGACGCAGAAGTTCAAAGTCGCGCCGACGCTCGACAAGTGAGCGTTCGCCCAGGGGCGCACGCTCATCGACAAGCATTTTGCGGCGGGCAATGGCGCGTCCATTCTGGCCTCGCTCGAACGCGACACCAGCGAGTGGGCCGAGCAAACCGCGGCGGAACTGCGCGAGCGTTCGCCGTTATCGGTCGATATGTCGTTGCAGCAGATCGACCGCGCACGCTTCTCGACGATGGCCGAAACCTTGCGGCGCGACCTCGATCTCACGCGCTCCACGTTCGAACGTGGCGATGTGGTGGAAGGGATTCGGGCGCGGATCGTCGACAAGGACAATCAGCCGGCGTGGAAGATTGCGCGGGCGGAAGACGTGAAGGCGAGCGATGTCGACCGCATGTTCGAAAGCGTGTGGACGCCGGTGGCGCATCCGCTTCGGCTGTTGAAGGATTAAGCTCTTTCTCGGCAAAAGCGGCTCTCGCGGATGAGAGCCGCTTCGACCTCAAGCCGGCTCGTGACCCGCCATGAACGTGCGGATGAACACGAGCGTGCCCCAGCCCCAGATTGCATTGGCGATGAAATTCGGCGCAAAGCGCGGCAGCATGTTGCCGGACGGGCCAGATGCCGCGCGCCGGATCGATGATGAACGCGCCGAACGCCGTCAGTACGATGCTGCCGAACACGAGCGCGCCGATCCACGGGGCACGATTTTCCGGCGCGACGCGTAGCAACCATGCCATCAGAATGCCGAACACAGCGCTCCATAGCGCAGTGGCGATGAATGTCGAAATGCCTAAAGGAATAAAAAGGATCAGTCGAGAAACCGACAGGGTCGATCAGGCCGGCTGCGTGCAGCAGCGCGAGCGTCGATTACCTGAAGAAGAGTGCGGCAAAAAAACCGGAAACGAAGGCAGAATGACTTTTTGCATTGGCTGGACCGCTTGCGGGCAAGACTGCGGCGCACTCGGATTTTAGGACAAGCGACATTACATATTACATTTATAGAGATAGAGGCGTCGCGCGGGCCTTTTTTTAGTGAGCCGCGACACCGATGCAAACGGTTGTGCCGACGCGACTATCCGCTATTTGGCGATGGCGTCGCTCGCCGGACTGTGATGCAGCATGCGGTCGCTGCTGGGCGGCGGCGCGGGTTTTTTCACGGGCATGTTGTCAGGATTGTTCGGGCGCGTCATGTCGGCGGACGGCGAGCCGGGTTGGTTCGGCGGTTTGACTATCGATGCGCCGTCGTCGGGGCGGGAAGTGGTTTGCGCTTGCATGGCCAGGGCGGTGCAATACAGGGCCGCGGCTGCAATGAGTTGGCGATGCATGATGATGTCTCCGCGAGCTGATGTCGGTTGTTATGAGTATCGACAGGCGGATGCGGGAAAGATTCTGCCGACCTTGCTTAACGGCTGCCGAACGCGTTTGCGGCGCTGCGATAAAATGTCAAATTCGTCTTTTTTGCCGTCCGCGCCCTTTGTCATGTCCGCCGAATCCCGAATCAGTCCACGCCGTGTGTCCGTCGCTCCCATGATGGACTGGACCGATCGACACTGCCGTTCCCTGCATCGGCTGGTGTCGCGTCACACGTGGCTTTACACGGAAATGGTGACCACCGGCGCGCTTCTTTATGGCGATGTCGCGCGTCACCTCGCCTTCACGCCGGACGAAGCGCCCGTCGCGCTGCAGCTCGGCAGCAGCGAACCCGCCGACCTCGCCAGAAGCGCGAAACTCGGCGAGCAATGGGGCTACGACGAAATCAACCTGAACTGCGGCTGCCCATCGGAGCGCGTGCAGCGCAGCGCGTTCGGCGCCTGTTTGATGAAAGAGCCGCAGCTCGTCGCGGATTGCGTGAAAGCCATGCGCGATGCCGTGTCGATTCCGGTGACGGTGAAACATCGGATTGGCGTGGATACGGTCGAGGATTACGCGTTCGTGCGGGATTTCGTCGGTACAGTCGCGGATGCAGGTTGCGAAGTGTTCATCGTGCATGCGCGCAATGCCATTCTCAAAGGCCTCAGCGCGAAGGAAAACCGCGAGATTCCGCCGCTGAAGTATGAATATGCATATCAGTTGAAGCTGAATTTTCCGCAGTTGGAGATTTCGATCAACGGTGGCATCAAGACGCTCGATGAAGTCGAAGAACATCTGAAGCATGTCGATGGTGTGATGCTCGGACGTGAAGCTTATCACAACCCTTACGTGCTTGCGGAAGTCGATGCGCGCTTCTACGGTGCGGCGGCTGCCGTTCGGACGCGTGAGGAAATCGAAGCAGGGCTGCTTGACTACGCGCGTGCGGAACTGGCGCGCGGCACGTATCTCAGCGCGATCACGCGGCACGCGCTCGGACTGTATCGCGGCGTGGCGGGCGCGCGCGGATGGCGGCGCGAGCTGTCCGACAGCCGCCAGCTCGCAAAAGGCGATCTCGGAATCTTTGACGTAGGGCGCACGCACTTGCGCGACGCAGCCGCGCTCGAAGCGGTCGAGTCATAAAGTTGCAAAGCGCCTCGATCGCAAAATGATGCTCGAAAGGGCTAGGCAAGCATAATTTTATTTCGTATAATTTTAAATGTTTGATTGAGTGCGCCTGGTCTTGAAGCGAGTTCAGGTAAGAGAAAAGTAGCTCAGTGGTGGCTGTAGCTCAGTTGGTAGAGTCCAGGATTGTGATTCCTGTCGTCGTGGGTTCGAGTCCCATCAGCCACCCCAAAGCATTCACGCAACACGGTGCCGTTTTTTTTCATGTGCGCCCACATGCTGGGCGCACGCTCGTGGGTGCAAGTTCCACCGCAAGTTGATCACAGCGAATGAAGCGAAGCGCAACTGCGAAAGGGTGACCGGACGTGGGGAGGAAGCGTGAAGCGAAACTGCGAGCCGATGGACAAGGCTAACCGGATAAAAGGCGTTGCCG
>LELG01000183.1 GCA_001045575.1 Candidatus Burkholderia pumila | reverse complement strand
ACAACAATACTGTCCAAAAGGTACAGACCTGTCCCGGTGGAGCGCTTAAGAGATCCAGGCCGTTGCCAATGCACTGAATTCCAGGCCCCGGAAAACGCTTGATTGGAAGACAAGGCCTTGAACGAATGTCTAAATCTGTTCAACAATCCGATGTTGCGACGACGACCGGTTGAATCCGCCCAGTTGCAAACTGGCTTGGTGCGCTACATCCACTACTACAATCACGACCGCATTAAGTTCAAACTAAAAAGGGCTGGGTCTTGTGCACAGGACCCAGCCCAATCAAACCCTAGCTTTATCTTTATAAACTGTCCAACTTTACAGGGTCAGTTCAAACTGAAAAGATTTTTTTTGTTTTCAGCGATTTTCAGCGATCGAACCGCACGCGTGTTACAGTTTGATGTCGTGCAGTTCGAGCATCACGACTTCGCCCTTCGACTGCGACCGTCCCGCGAAGTCGATGCCCGACTGCCCCATCATCTTCCTGATCTCTTCGGGAATGCGCTCGCACGCGCGACGGCTGCCAGTAGATGAACACGTTCAGCGGAAACGCCTGCTTCGCGTCCGTCTGGCGGCTGGCGGTGATGTGCAGGCCCATCGTCGGAGAAATGCTCATCTGACGCGGGCACACGCGGAAGTCGAAGCCGAAGTCCGACGCCATGCTCTTGACCAGGAAAGGCAGACACTTGTCGCCGAACTGTTTGTTTGTTCTCGGTTTTGCTCAGGGCCATGTTGACTCCGATAATCGTCTGAGAAATCGATCGTCCCCGCTCACTCGATGCGCGAGTGTTGCGTTTCCGAAAAGCGTCGTCGGTGGTTCGCCGCACATGACACGATGCGTCTCCTTGCCGTCACAAGTAAAATGAGCGGCCGCGCGCATAAGACTGCCTGAAGCAAACGCAAGCGCTCCACTCTTCCCCAAGCCCCGTTCGTGAATTTCGACGATTATTGCCAGCAAAAGGCCGCACCCGAAGGCTCCGGCACTTACTACGCGCTGCGCCGCGCGCCGCTTTCGTGCCAGCCGTTCTTGACGGCACTCGAAGCGCTGTATCGGGAACTCGAAGAGACCGTGAAGGAAACGAGCGATCCGACCATCGGCCGGACCAAGCATGCGTGGTGGCAGACCGAACTCGACCGCCTCGAACACGGCGAGCCGACGCATCCGGTGACGAAGGCCTTGCAGGCGCACGGCGGCGGCAAGCTGGATCATGCCGCGCTGAATGCGTTCGTCGATAGCTTCGGCATGGATCTGGAGCAGGCGCGCTATCTTGACTGGCCGGGTTTGCGGCGGTATCTCGAACAGGTCGGCGGCAGCTTTGCGACGATCATCGCGCAGGCTTCGGGGTTGCGCGATGCCGCATCGTGGGCGTTCTCGCTCGGCGCCGCGCTCATGCTCGCCGAACGCGTGCAGGAAGTCGGCGACGACGCGCGCCATGGCCGCATCTACATTCCGATCGATGAGCTTCAGCGCTATAACGTGACGGCGGCGGACATCATCAACTGCAAGTATGGCGACGCGTTCACCGAACTGATGCGCTTTCAGACCGACCGCGCCCGCCGCGCGCTCGACGATGAGCTGGCCGCTATACCGCCCGCCGAACGCAAGAAACAGCGCGTGTTAGTGGCACAGGCGGCATTGTCGAAAGCGTGGCTGGATGAGATCGAGCGAGAGGGGTTTCAGGTGCTGCATCAGCGCATCTCGCTGACTCCGATCCGCAAGCTATGGATCTCGTGGCGGGCGCGTTAGGCGATCAGAGGTAGTGGCTCGAAGCCTCGTAGCGTCGACGTTTCAAGTGCCGTTTAGTACACGCGGCGAAAGTCGATTTTGACGGGCAAGCCGCCATCGCTGTCGAGCGCATCCAAACGTGGCGGCGTGCCGTATAAGCTACCGCGAATGCCCCGCGCCGAGCAGAAATTGAGACGCCGCCGTACCATGATCCGTGCCGCGCGCTATATTCTCATACGCGGATCGTCTAAACTCCGAAACGCTAATCACAAGTGTGCGTTTCCAGTCGCCTGACGCCGTCAGCTTCGTTCGCATCGATGCGAGCCCTTGCGCAAGCAAGGCGGCATTACGTTGCAATTGATCCTCATGCGTGTCGAAGCCGTGAAGCGTGATGCACAGAGTTTGCAGATGCTTGTCGTCCGCGATCACCTGCGCCGCCGTGACGCATGATGCGGTGAACGAACCTGCCTGAACGTCGATTGCATGCGCAAGCCAAAGCGCGCTAGAGTATAAAGTAATCATCCGACGCGCTCTCCCTCTCCCAACGTCGCTTCGATCTGAAATGCGATTGCCCGGTTGCTGAAGCATCCCCACGTCCTGCACGATCGCCAACTGTCCTTCCCGCCACGCCTGCATCAACGGCGCAAGCGATGGATGCAACGCGGTGCGGCGCTCGATGCGCAACGATTCTCTCGCCCGATGGCAAGCGACGGCCTGGGCGCACGATACCGCGGATCATCAATGGGAAATCACGGTATTGAGAGGCCATCGTTGCCGCCATCCAGCTCTGACGATGACCAGCGTGTTCCTCGTGCGATGCGAGGCCGTGAGAAACGCAGGCAGCGACGCAAACGCGCCGAGACTCAACAGAAACTCGCGGCCGATCCATCAACGCTTATAAAGATCGCGCACTGCTTCTTCGATGTGCTGGCGCAGGAGGCGCCGTTCATCGGCGGTCATGACGGCGGTGTGGCACGGCGGACGCGCGGGCAGCGTCTGATCGACGTGCTGCACGGGTTGCATGGCAGGCCTTGGGTCGTGCTCCGAAGGATTGGCCTGGCGGGCCGCGCGCTGCTGCGCACGAATCATGCGGCCATCGAAATGAGGAGAGGTCGAGCCCCGGTCGAACGAAGCCGGCGGACGAACGACAGGATCCTGAGCATGTGCATGTTGCGCGCCGGATGCAGCAAAAAGCGCGGCACAGAGCGCACTGGCGAGTAGCGTCCTTTTGAAGTTGCGCGAGGTGCGCACGGGCCTGCGCTGCCGCGCTCCCTCCTTCATGTTGTTCCCTTCGTTGCTCGACAACCGGACAGCCTTATTCTTTTCGTACACGTCTGTTGGCCTGGTCACGCCGAACGACGCGCTGGTCTGATGGAGTATCTACCGAAGAATGGCGGGCTTAGGTAAAGAAGTGTACGCACGGATGTTTTTAGGCATGCCACCTCTGCCGTGAATTTTGTAACTAACTGTTACACTAGCTTTTGTTACAACTAGGCGTTGGATCAACGCGCTAAGATATTATTATGGAAACTAAGAATTCTTCAAAAATTATCGTCGTCGATGACGACCCGCGCCTGCGCGATCTCCAGCGCCGCTATCTCGGCGAGCAGGGCTTCAATGTGTATGTCGCGGAAAACGCGCCATCAATGAACAAGCTGTGGGTGCGTGAGCGTTTCGACCTGCTCGTGCTCGACCTGATGCTGCCGGGCGAAGACGGTCTTTCCATCTGCCGCCGTCTGCGCGGCAACAACGACCGTACGCCCATCATCATGCTCACCGCAAAGGGTGAGGATGTGGACCGCATCGTCGGCCTTGAAATGGGCGCGGACGACTATCTGCCGAAGCCGTTCAACCCGCGCGAACTGGTCGCGCGCATTCATGCGGTGCTGCGCCGCCAGACGCCGTCCGAATTGCCGGGCGCGCCGTCGGAAACCACAGAAGTGTTCGAGTTCGGCGAGTTCGCGCTGAATCTCGCCACACGCACGCTCACGAAGAACGGCCAGGAAATTCCGCTGACCACGGGCGAATTCTCGGTGCTAAAGGTGTTTGCGCGTCATCCGCGCCAGCCGCTTTCGCGCGAAAAGCTTATGGAACTCGCACGCGGCCGTGAATACGAAGTGTTCGATCGCAGCCTCGACGTGCAGATCTCGCGTCTTCGCAAGCTGATCGAACCCGATCCCAGCAGCCCGCGATTTATCCAGACGGTCTGGGGTCTGGGCTACGTCTTCATCCCCGACGGCGCGGCTTAATTCTCGGAGGCACTTCATCGCTTTCTTCGATGTCTGAAGCGCCTTCGATTTTTCGAGCGAGTCCGCTACGCTTTATCCTCCTCTCTTTAATAGAACCGGACACGAACGATTCATACGCATCGACAGGCAGCTGCTAACGCTTGTCTTCGGCGGGCTGTTCTGGCGAACCTTCGCGCTGATCGCGTTGCTCATTGCGGTCAGTCTGACCGCGTGGTTCCAGAGCTTTCGCGTGATCGAGCGAGAACCTCGCGCGCAACGCGTCGCGTTGCAGCTCGTCGCGGTAGTCAAGCTCACACGCATAGCCCTCCTCTATTCCGATCCCGACCTTCGCCGCGCTCTTTTGCAGGACCTTGAGAGCAACGAAGGTGTGCGCGGCTATCCGCGCGAAACGAGCGACAAATACAAGCTGCAGCCGGACGAATCGCTCAATCGCCTGATCGAACGCGATGTGCGCGGGCGCTTGGGCAACGACACGATCATTGCGCAATCTGTGAACGACATTCCGGGCGTGTGGATCAGTTTCAAGATCGATGACGACGATTACTGGGTCGCGCTCGACCGCGATCAGCTCGACACCGTCACGGGCCTGCAATGGGCCGGCTGGGGCGCGTTCGCGCTTGCGTTGTCGCTATTTGGCGCGGCGTTCATCACAAGTCTTGTGAACCGGCCGTTCGCGCGGCTCGCGCTCGCCGCCCGCAAGGTCGGCTCGGGGCAAGCGCCGGAACCGTTGCCCGAGCGAGGCATGGGCGTTGCGGCCGAAACAAACCGAAGCTTCAACCAGATGGTGACCGACCTCGAACAGCTCGAAGCCGATCGCGCGCTGATGCTCGCGGGCATCTCGCACGACCTGCGCACGCCGCTCGCGCGTCTGCGTCTGGAAACGGAAATGAGCCCGTCGGACGAAGCGACCAAACTTGCGATGATCGACGATATCGAGCAGATGGGACATGATCATCGGGCGCTTCCTGGACTATGCGCGACCCATGCAGCGCATGCCCGAGGCCGTCGATCTGTCGATGATCGCCAGCGAACTCGCCGTGCGCTTTCAGGCCGACGAAGGCGTCATCATGCGCACGAACCTGTCGCCGGACGCGGTCATCGAAGGCGATCCGACGGATGCGCGGCGCGTCGTCGGCAATCTGCTGGAGAACGCGCGCAAGTATGGACGCAGCGAGTCGGACGATATCGCCCGCATCACGCTGCAAACGCGCGTCTCGCACGGCAAGGTCGAAATCTCGGTGATGGACGAAGGCCGCGGTATCCCTGATGATCAGGTGGCGCTCATCACGCGGCCCTTCTATCGCGTCGATGCGGCGCGTACTCAGGCCAACGGCACGGGTCTCGGCATGGCTATCGTGCAACGGCTCGTTACTCGCCAGCAAGCGGCACGCTGTGGCTTCGCAACCGCACGCCGCTTGCTGGCTTCGAGGTGACCATCGACTTCCCGCCGATGAAAGGCGGCGTCCGTTTCGAAGGCGCACACGACTAGCGCGTTTCGTCTATCGGCACATTCGGAATTATCTATCTGATACAATAGTCAAAAACTATTGAAGAGTTAAGCTAATAGAAGTTCTATAGTCCAGATTAACGCTCAGCGGGCATGGCATGAAAGTGTCACGCCGGCGTTATGGCAATCCAGTAGCTTGATCCGCGTTTGTCATTTCAACGAACACAGGAGTCACTGCATGAAGACCGTTGGCGACAAAGTCGAAGCAATTCACCGTCACCGCAGCAAAGCCGGGATTAAACCACCACGAAGAGAACGGCCAGTTGGCGTTCGAAGAAGTCATGGAACAGTCGTTTCCGGGCAAGTGGAAAATCATCTATTTTTATCCGAAGGACTTCACGTTCGTTTGCCCGACGGAAATCGTCGAGTTCGTCAAGCTGGCATGGCGCCGCGAGCACAAGAACCTGAACAAGCTCAATCACTATTCCTTCGGCGACGTGAAGGGCGAACTCATCGACCAGCTCGGCATTCGTGACAAGGAAGCGGACTGGCGCTGCGCGCGACGTTCATCGTCGATCCGGACAATGTTATTCAGCACATGTCGGTCAACAACCTGAATGTGGGCCGCAATCCAGAAGAAATCCTGCGTATTCTCGACGGCCTGCAAACCGATGAACTCTGCCCGTGCAATCGTGCAGTCGGCGGTTCGACGCTGTAAGCGCTGTTTCTGGGTGGAGTTAAACAAGCCTGCCTTTGCGTCGAATGTTCATTCGGCGCTGGCGGGCTTTTTAACGTCGTCATCGAATAAGGAGAGGTGAATAGAATTCCTGTCCGCGATCAAGGAACTGGTTCCCGATTATGCGAAGGACATACGGCTGAACGTCGACGGCACGATTGCGCGTTCGTCGCTTCAAGGTAACGATGCGGTGGGCGTCGCGCTGGCTGCGGCTTATGCGGCGAAGGCATCGAAGCTGGTCGATATCATTCGAAATGCTGGCGTGCTGTCGCCTGAAGAGACGAATGCTGCGTTGACTGCTGCCGCGCTGATGGGCATGAACAACGTGTAGTATCCGTATCTGGAGATGGCCGATAACGCCGATCTCAAGACTCAACCGACTGACCTGCGTATGAACGCGTATTCATCGCATGGCGGTGTCGACAAGCGGCGCTTCGAGATGTATGCGCTGGCGGCGTCGATCATCGGCAAATGCCATTTTTGCGTGAAGTCGCATTATGAAAATCTTGTCGCCGAAGGCATGTCGACAACGCAGTTGCGTGATGTCGGACGTATCTCGGTGGTGATCGGTGCAGTGACGTTGACGGTGGCGGTTGAGGAGAAGTAAGGGTTGGTGAATGCCCGGGCATTGCTGCCTCCGGGCTTTTTCAAGCGTTGCGCATCGTGTGAATCAATACGCTCAAACCCGCCATCGAGAGAACCGCTTTCCCGCCTTGCAAAAGTCCGTCCAGCAGTTGACTGGACAGCGGCGACAAAAGAAGGATTACGAAAGGGAAAAGACTGATTCCAGTCCCCAAATCAACACTGGCTTGCCGGTCCAACCAGTGAGCTGGCTTTAGCAGTGTTTTTCGCGCTGTCGTCCGGCGTTGTGCGCCAAGCTTCAACATCCAGAAAACGCCGCAACTCACTGAATAGATATCAAATCAGGGCGGATTCAACCGGTCGTCGCAACACCTTTGATCGAGGAGGTGTTGCATGGGACGAAGTGCAAAGCAGGTGTATCGGTTGACAGGCCGAAGAGCGATGTACTGGCCGGGCGCGCCATCACTTGGATATGAGATCGAGCG
>LELG01000182.1 GCA_001045575.1 Candidatus Burkholderia pumila | reverse complement strand
ACCGCGTCAACATGCGAATCCTCGATCGTGCTCGGCGCGCCGGGGCGCGGCGCATCGAGCAGACCATCCAAACGATAAGCAACAAAGTCTGCCGGCCACTTCGAAACGGTTTGTTGAGTGATTCGCAGTTTTGCCAAAACATCCTTATTGTCGACGCCCTTCGCGCACGCCAGCACAATCCGCGCTCGCAACGCCAACGCCTGCGCTGTCTTGCGACGCATTGTCAATGCCTTGAGTTGTTCGCGCTCCGAGTCACTCAACACGAGTTCCGCCTTGGGTCTTCCGCTCTTCGCCACCTCTTGAAGTACGTGCCGTCCATCGCACAGTACTACAAGCAGCTAATCATTCAATTAATTTTTAGCTCACAACACTAGCCGCCGGGTGCGCCTGCCGCCATCGCGGGTCATGTGGCGCCGTGCAGTAGCGCACACATGGAAATCGTCTTTACCGTCCTCATTCTTCTGCTCGCGGTCGCACTGTCCGGACTGGGTCTGAGCCAGTTTCCCGTCAAGCTGCCGCTTCCGCTGGTTCAGATCGCAATCGGCGCTGCGTTAGCGTGGCACGGCTTCGGCCTGCACGTCACCTTCTATCCCGAACTGTTCATACTACTGTTCATTCCGCCGCTGCTGTTCGCGGACGGCTGGCGCATTCCGAAGCGCGAACTCCTCTTATATCTTATATGCAGCGCCGCGCCATTCTCATGCTCGCGCTGACGACCATCGGCGGCGTGCGTGGCGCGATGACGTTGGAGAACGGCACGCCGCTCGAAGGGCGCGATCTGGCGATTTTCATCGCGTCGGCAGTGATTTTGTATTCGTTGCTCATCGAGGTCGTCGGCTTGCCGATCTTGATGCGCGGAGCCAAAGCGCTGCGCAATTCGCACGCGGGCGAGGACGCATGGCGCGCCGCCGCGCCGCGCAGGCCGCGATTCGCGCCATCGACGAAACGCATGACGAACTCATTGAGTAAATGGACGAAGCCATGTCCGCGCGCTGCGCGGATTCGGCGGCGCGTGTGATGGCGCCGTACCACGTCGGCTGGAACAACTCGGCGATGACGAAGCGCCACGCGTGCTGGCGAAGAAGCTGGAGATGCAGGAAATGCGGCTGCGCATGGCCGCGCTGCGTGCCGAGCGCACGGAACTGCTGAGACTGCGCGCGTCGCAGACGATCAACGACGCGACGCTCAACAAGCTGATGCGCGAACTCGATCTTTCGGAGACGGCGATTGTGAATCGCAAGCAGGGAATGGCTAATTGAAGGTATGTGTCACGCCGACGACCGCGCTGCCTCGTTTATGTCGACATGACAAACAAAACAAGCATTGCCTGACTTGAGGCATTCATTTGGTATCCGAAGCAATTGGCTTGAATACAGATGAATTAAAAGCCAATGCCCAATTGACGAATGTAGCGAGCAAGGCATAGCGCGTTATAGTTGAAAATTCTTAATATCGAGTTGGGGAAACGAGGGGACGCGAAGAACAACCAGAGAAATTCCGCGCGCACCGGACGGCGCGCGCGTGAGGACAAAAACCTGCTTAAATCACGCCCGACTCACGCCGGCGCAACACGGCGTACAGAATGATCGCGCCGAACGTAGCCGTTCCGATGCCACCGAGCGTGAAACCACCGAGCTTCAGCGTGAAATCGCCCGTGCCGAGCACGAGCGTCACCGCCGCGACGATCAGATTGCGGTTGTCCGAGAAATCGACCTTGTTGACGACCCAGATACGCGCCCCCGTCACCGCGATCAGCCCGAACACGACGATCGACACGCCGCCGAGCTGCTTCGACAGACGGCGGCCAATGAACCACACCAGCAGCGCGCCCGCGGCCATCGCGCCGAACACGAAGGCGAACATGACGATTCGCATCGTCGCCTATTCGACCTGCGCGTGCGTCCGGGCTATGGTGGCGCGCTGGCGTTTTGAAGTCGGCGAGACGTTCGAGCGCGACGTGGGCCGTTTCGCTTGCGGCAATGGCGCACGAGACGAGTCCCATCTGATCGACGTCGATCGGCATGGGCTTCGTGCTCGTTTGCATCTGCACGATGTCTTCCCACGCGCCGACCGCTTTCGCGGCGTTGTCGTAGAGCGCGAGTCCTTCGGCGAAGATGATCGCCGGGCGCAACTGTTCGAACGCGCGATGCATGCTGACCAGCGATGCCGCCATTTTGGCCTTGAGTCTGGTCTTGCCGGCGTCGTCGGCTAAAGTGAGATTAGCGGCGTCGAGGTCCATGTTGAGCTTGTTCTTGTTGGCTTCTTCGACCCAATAGAGGAAGCCGTCCATGTGAAGCTCACCGATTTCCTCGATCAGCCCGTTCATTCTTGCGAGCGACAGCAGCAGCTTGCCGATCATCGGCAGGCGGTCAAACCATTTCATCATTGTCTCCTCTTACGCCCCGCGAATGGGAATTCGCGGGGCGTCAGTTTTTACGGCGGCTTTTTCGGGAATCTTGAGCGCGTATGAGGAAGATTCAGCATGGTGAATGACGGCCCGAATTGCTGCCTTGAGGCAGGCAATTTAGGACAGTTCCTAGGTTTAGGGTTTGTCTATATTGGGGCTCGAACAGGGAGCGTATGCTCTCCGTGTGCGTATCCCCATGTATACACGTAGTCGTTGCAACTCTCCGATTACCGCCCCGGTTCCCCGGCTTGGGCGGTTCTTTTTTGCCTATTGCGCTTTTGGAAGGCGCTTTCCCGAATACGCAAAAAGAAAAGCGCGAGACGCTTTTCGCATCGTCGCGCCGTGCTCCTGCGCTAAAGCTGAAACGGGCTTATTGCCGGACCGGCTTCTTCGCCAGCTTCCGCTGCAACGTCTGCCGGTGCATGTTGATCGCCCGCGCTGTCGCCAAAAAAATATTGCCGTTGTTCTCCGTGCCGTTGTTCTCCGCCAGCGCACGCTGATATAAAATGTGCTCCCACTCCAGCCGCGCGACGGACAGCAGCGTCGGGTTTTCGATCGCTTCTTCGGCGGTCTGCTCGCTCGCCTGCTCGTGCAGCGCGGCAAGAATGGACTCGACGTTTGCCGACTTCGCCAGATAGTTGTCCGCGCCGTCCTTCACCGCTGTCGCAATGCTCGCCTAAACCCATCAGCACGAGAATGCGCGCGTCCGATTGCAAATCGCGCAGCGGCGCGACCAGGCACAGGCCGGAATCCTGGCCGAGATGCAGATCGACGGTGACCAGGCCGAACTTGTGCTAATTGGCGAGCTTGATAGCTTCGTCGCCCGTCGTACGCCAGAAGCGGCGTGTAGCCGCAACGCGTCAGGCCACGCGCGAGAATGCCCGCGAAGACTTCGTCGTCGACGATCAGGAAATTTGTATCGCTCATGGCGTGTTTTCTCCGTAATGCCTTGATGCCTTGGTCAGCGGCCTCAAGCCGCGCCGCTTGGTTCAACCTTTGCCGTGCGCACTGTCGCCGCGTTCATCGCGCGATTCGGCAGCCGCAGCACCGCGCGCGTGCTGCGCGGCTCGCAGACGCCGAGTTCTATCGCGCCGCCCCGCCGCCGCGAACGCCAGATAAAGTCCGACGCCGTGCCCGCCCTGCGTGCTGTCGATCGGCGTCGCGCCGAGCGTCGCGCGCAGCGCGGCCGGAATGCCCGGCCCGCGGTCGCAGACGTCGAAGCGCACGATCTGCGCGCCACCGTTTTCCGTCGCCCACATCTAATGTGACCAACTCGCTGCTCGCGCTTGCGGCGTTGTCGAGCAGAATCGTGAGAATCTGGCCGACGGCGATGGGATCGTCAATCGCCACGTCCGACGGCGTCGCGCCGTGCTGCGCGAACTCACCTGCGGAGGCCGCAGCCGCCACTGCTCAATGAAGCCCGCCAGCCATTCGTCCAGCGTCTGCCGCCTCGATGGCCCGCCGGCGCGGCTGCGCAAGCGCGCTAGCGCCGATGTACATAGCGCCGCCATCTGCTGCTCCAGCAACTCGAAATCCGCCGCGTAGGGCGCGAGATTGCGGTCGTGCGCGGCGGCATCGCGCAATTCTTCGCTCAGCATGTGGCGATGGTCGAAAACGGCGTGCCCATTTCGTGCGCCACTGTCGCCGCCTGCACGCCAAGCGCCACCGCGCGCTCGTCACGCAGATGGCGTTGCTGGGCGTCCGCGAGCGCGGCGGCGCGCAGGCACAGTCCGCGAGACATGCGCGCGACGAACCAGCCGATCAGCCCGACGCTCACCATGAAGTTGACCCACAGGCCCATGAGGAAATAATCGAACAGATTCGCCGGATAACAGATTCGCCGGATTCTCGATGTTCAGCGGCGCGTAGTTGTAGCTCAGCAGGGCGTAACAGGCGACGGCGAAGATGGCGAGCCAGATCATCATGGCCCAGGGAAGGACGACGGCGGCAATGGCTAGTGAAGGCAGATAGAACGTAGAGCGTGACGAACGGATTGGTCGTGCCGCCGGACAGGAACAGCAGCGCGGACAGCGCACCGAGATCGACCCACATCTGGCCGAACAGTTCGAGATTGGTTTCCGGCCGCCCGTGCGACAGCGCAGCCACGTCAGGCCGTTGAAGACTATTTCCAGCGCGATGACGAGCAGCATCGCCGGCAGCGGAAGTTTCGCGCCGTAGAAAATTTGCACGACGGCGATCGTCGACAACTGGCCGATGATCGCAAGCGAGCGCAGCCAGAAAAGATGGCCGAGATTGACGCGTGCGGTATTGATTATGCGATGCATCTGTCCGAAGCTGAACGAAGTTGAGTGGGCGCACGTTGCGGAGCGAGGCGCGCTCTTGCGACATTATCTCGCCAGACGGAACGCGGGAACTGCCGGTGACTCGATTTGTCGCACCTTCAAAGGTTTTAAGATATGACGCTACCGTTTCCCCGCAAGACACGCAGGGCACAGGTAAAGCGCGCAGTTCAGAAGCCGGTCGAGCGGCAGCGCAGGCAAGCTATGCGCACTAGCGTCGCATCGCCGGCGAGCGCGCCTGCCTTAGCGTTGCGTTTCGTTGCTCGATGGCTCGTCGGATTCGGAATGCACGTTCATCGTCCTGTCATGATTGCGCGCGTCATCATCGCATGCTGAAAACCTCACGTGAGGGCACGCGTCGAACCGACCTGTTGCGCCGCGTCGGTTGTGTACAATTCCGCGTGTTTAATGCTCTTCGCCCGATGCCGCCATGTCCGAGCTACCTGACCTCACGCAGATCGCGCCTACGCTGAAAGCCGAAATCCTGGCCGAGGCGCTGCCTTATATCCGCCAGTATCACGGCAAGACGGTCGTGATCAAATACGGCGGCAACGCTATGGTCGAAGAGCGACTCAAGCAAGGCTTCGCGCGCGACGTCATCTTGCTGAAGCTAGTCGGCATCAATCCGGTGATCGTCCACGGCGGCGGCCCGCAGATCGATCAGGCGCTGAAGAAGGTCGGCAAGCAAGGCACCTTCATCCAAGGCATGCGCGTCACCGACGAAGAAACGATGGAAGTCGTCGAATGGGTGCTCGGCGGCGAAGTGCAACAGGATATCGTCACGCTCATCAATCACTTCGGCGGTCACGCGGTCGGCTTGACGGGCAAGGACGGTGGTCTCATCCACGCTCGCAAGCTGATGGTGCCGGACCGCGACAATCCCGGCCAGTTCATCGACATCGGCCAGGTGGGCGAGGTCGAGGCCATCAATCCGGCAGTCGTGAAGGCGCTTCAGGACGATGCGTTCATTCCGATCATTTCGCCCATCGGTTTCGGTGAAGACGGTCTCTCGTACAACATCAACGCGGATCTGGTCG
Source organism: Candidatus Burkholderia pumila (assembly GCA_001045575.1). Classification (GTDB taxonomy): domain Bacteria; phylum Pseudomonadota; class Gammaproteobacteria; order Burkholderiales; family Burkholderiaceae; genus Caballeronia; species Caballeronia pumila. The sequence goes on along the minus strand of LELG01000182.1, from coordinate 1,499 downwards.
CGGGCAAGCTGGCGGTCGTGCTGAACGCCGAAAAGCTCGTGACGATGACCAACATCCCCGGCGTGATGGACAAGGAAGGCAATTTGCTGACCGACCTATCCGCGCGCGAAATCGACGCGTTGTTCGCCGATGGCACCATCTCCGGCGGCATGCTGCCGAAGATTTCCTCGGCGCTGGATGCTGCGAAAAGCGGCGTGCGCTCGGTGCATATCATCGACGGGCGGATCGAGCATTCGGTGCTGCTCGAAATTCTGACCGAGCAGCCGTTTGGCACGATGATCCGCTCGCACTGAGCGGGCGTTTTTCATCCTGCCATGACCTTTCCACGTCCATCCCGCCGCCACGTCAAACCACGCGGTCTCGTCTGGCTTTTCGATCTCGACAATACGCTGCATCACGCATCGCACGCGATCTTTCCGGCGATCAACCGCGGCATGACGCAGTACATCATGGACCGGCCTGAACGTCGATACCGACGAGGCGAACCGGCTGCGCGCCGGCTACACGGTGCGCTACGGCGCGACGCTGCTCGGGCTCGTGCGGCATCACGGCATCGATCCGGCCGACTTTTTGCGCGTGGTCCACACTTTTGCCGATCTTCCGTCGATGGTGCGCGCCGAGCGTGGCCTAAAGCGCGTGCTGCACGCGCTGCCGGGACGCAAGATCGTGCTCACCAACGCGCCGACGATCTATGCGAATGCGGTGCTGGCGGAGTTGGGCATCGGCAAAATATTCGAGCGCGTGATTGCCATCGAAGACATGCAGCACGGCGGCCACTGGCGCGCCAAGCCCGACGCTGCGATGCTCCGCCACGCCATGCGCCGCGCGCACGTGCGTTTGCAGGACGCAATCCTCATCGAAGATACGCGCGGGCATTTGAAGTCTTACCGGCGGCTGGGCATCCGGACGGTGTAGATCGTCGGGCAGCGGACTGTCCACGCGTCTGCCGGGCATCGGACGGCCGCATTATGTGGATCGCACGGTGCGGTCGTTGCAGGCGTTGTCGCTTGGAATGCGCGGGCGCATGTTCTGAGCCGTGGTCACATGCGGAAGAGACGCCACGCCAGGATATCTTCGAGATCAGAACGCAGATCGACGACGAGATGCACGTAGATGGTGTCGTCATTGACCTTGTAGATGATGCGGTTCCTGCCGCTCGTCACCTCGTAGTAGCCCGTCATGCGGAAGTCGGCCAGTTTCGGCGGCGTCGCGCCCCGGCGCGGCTCGGTTTTGATTTCAGCGATGGTGTCCGCGATCGTTGAATCGACCCCCCAAAGGTTGGACTCAACCGTGAGGGGTTTATGGGGAAATACAAAGAGTAGACAAAGCTCTGCCGCCGCCAAGGATTATTGCTCAGGCCATCTCAGCCTGAGGGCCGTTGCGAAGCGTCACGCTGTTGACGTTTCATCACTCAGGCAATGGCTGGCAGAGCGGATTCAACCGGTCGTCGCAACACCGGATTGTTGAACAGATTTTAGGTACTCGTCCAAGGTTTTTAA
>LELG01000181.1 GCA_001045575.1 Candidatus Burkholderia pumila | reverse complement strand
GTTCGGCAACGCCTTTTATCCGGTTAGCCTTGTCCATCGGCTCGCAGTTTCGCTTCACGCTTCCTCCCCACGTCCGGTCACCCTTTCGCAGTTGCGCTTCGCTTCATTCGCTGTGACCAGCTTATGGTGGGACTTGCACCCACGAGTGTGCGTTGCATACCTGCGCTGAAACGCCGGAATGCGAGTGCGTTTCATGTTAATTCCATGATTCACAAGGAAAATTTCGCATTGGTAATGCAGTTGCCACGGTACCGAGTGATAAACTTGGAAACCGATCAGCCATTAATAAAATTACATTTTGCTTTCGACTATCCATATTGCGGAAAGGCAGGATGTCGCGCGCCGTACAACGTGGACGAGCATCGTCCTTAATAGCGGACTCACGGCAGCGCAACTCTGTATTGGGGTAATCGCGCATTCACAGGCGCTGATCGCGGACGGCGTACATTCGTTTGCCGACATCGTGTCCGATTTCATTGTGCTCATTGCCAATCGACAAACGTCGGCGGCGCCGGATGTCGATCACAACTACGGCCACAGCCGTTATGAAACCGTCGCTTTGTTATTCCTCGGCGGATTGTTGATTGCAGTCGGCGTCGGAATGTTGTGGCGCGCGGGTTCGCGCATGGTGAACCTTCAGGATATACCGGCCGTTCATGCCAGCGCGCTGATTGTCGCGATTATCGTCCTCGTTTCAAAAGAAGCGTTGTTTCGACATATGTTGCGCGCCGCCGAACGCGTCCGATCCGCCATGCTCATTGCAAACGCGTGGCATGCGCGGTCGGATGCGGCGTCTTCGCTGGTCGTCGTGCTGGGGATTATCGGCAGTCTGGCTGGATATCGCATTCTCGATCCCATTGCGGCCGCGCTCGTCGGGTTTCTGATCGGGAAAATGGGATGGACGTTCGCCTGGGACGCCTTGCAAGATCTTTCCGACCGCGCACTCGATGAAAAAACCACCGCGGATTTGCGCGATATTCTGCTTTCCACGCCTGGCGTGCGAGAAGTCCACGAATTGCGCACCCGCAAAATGGGCGACCTCGCCATTGTCGATGCGCATATTCTCGTCGATCCGCTCATTTCGGTGTCTGAAGGGCATTTCATTGCGGAATCAGCGCGGGCGCATATTCTGGCCGACTCGCGCGTGATCGACGCGCTCATTCACGTCGATCCGGAAAGCGACGAACTCAATCCGTTGCCGGGCAACTTCCCGCTGCGTTCCACTATCAGGCATGTGGTCAGCGCCGAGCTGGGCGCGCAGGGGCTCACGCTCGAAGCGCTGAATTTGCATTACCTGAGCAGCGGTTTGGATATCGACATCGTGCTGCCGGCATCGAGCGATGAACACGCAGCGTCCGCGAAACTCGCCGATGTCGATTTCGCTGCGCTCAGGCAACAACTCGGCGCGCGCGAGATTCGCGTGACACAGAGTCTCGCGGCAAAGACGACCGTGGTGACGCGGCGCTAAAATATGCGCGAGCGCGCAAACATGAAGACCGAGCTTCTCGCGGTCCAGCAACGCGGTGTAGCGCTGGATTACGCCAGACTGCTCCATGTCCTTGATGCGCCGTCAGCACAGCTTACTGGACAGGCCGACCTGGTCCGAAATTTCCTGAACGGAGCGGCGGGCGTTCAGTTGCAGAAGACGCAGGATTTTTTGTGAGAATGTATCGAGAGTCAGCTGCGCCTCCGTTCGGTCGCAATCTGACTCTAATTGTTAGAGGCGCAGAAAAAGAAACGCAATGCAATGCGGCTGTACTGAGCAAGTTTCCCTAATGCATCGGCCTCAGAGCGGGATTTTACCTTCAGGCTGCGTTTCGGGCGGCGATGCGATGGCGTCACTCGTTTCATCGGACCATTCGGGCGCGGCTGCCTACATTTTGCGCAGGTCGGCGAGCATGTTGCAGAAAAGCGCGCCTTGTTCGATGGCGTCATCCAGAGCGACATGTGTGTGCGGCAATTCATCGAACCAGTGCTTTGGCAGGCGCGGCTTGATAGCCTTCCGGTACGGCAGGCCGGTCATGGCGAACGCAAGCGTCTTGATGTCCAGTGCCGACCACGAGAACGGGCAGCGCTCGGCGAAACGCATTATGTACCAGAACATATAAGTGAAGTCGAAGCCCGCCGGATACGCGACGAACACCGGCTTGCCCGGCAGTGCCTCGACCCATTCGACGTAGGCTTTGAGCGCGGTCTCGGGCTTCTGCAAATCTTTGAGGCACGCGGCCCACGCTTCGGGCTGCATCTTCCACCATGCGGCCTGCACCGGATGCGGCGCTGCGCCTTCAAGCAATTCGAGATTCGCGGAGAAACGTGCCGATGAGCTGCTTATCCGCCGCGTTCACGGCGGATAAGCAGCTCAGCATAGAATGCGGTCCGGGAATGGGACTGTCGGCTTCGACGTCAGTACGCTGTTGGGAGCCAAAAGCCTCATAACTGCAACTCAAGCATTGTCAAGCCCGAGATGCATACATATTGTCCGGCCAGACGCCGCGCGTCTGTTGGATAGCTCTTGCAGCCGTCATGCCGGATGGGGGCCTACGCCGCCGTTCCTGCGCCGAGCATTGCACATGAACGTAAAGCCACGTTCGATTGGCGGCATGTGGGGTCTGGTCAGGCTGCCGGGGACAGGTTGCGCCAGACATGAAAGATAACCAGGCGTTTGCGGCACGAATACGTCGCATCCGAGCACACGCGCGCCGTTCGCACGATCGAACGGCGTCTTGCGTTGCACGGCAAGTCCAGAGCGGCCTTGCGCGCGCCGAACGGTGCTGCGCGGACGCTCGCTAATATTGATACACGTCTATGAAAGATCGCTTCATTCGTCATGTCGGTTGCCTGCTGGCCAGCACTCAGCCCTTGGCCGCGTAGTCTTTAATTGTCCAATTTATTGGGGTCATATCATAGCGGCCCGGTTTCTATTCCGTTTGGCTATCGCGCTTGGCCAGCGTCAACGCGCGTTCATACAGCGCATTGCGCGACGTGCCCGTCAAAGTGGCGGCGATGCGCGTCGCGCTTTTCACCGACAAATCGTCCAGCAGCGTCGCCAGCAGCGCATCGTGCGCGTCTTCCTCGTCCTCTTTTTTACGCGCACTTTCGACGACCAGCACGAATTCGCCGCGCTGCCGGTTCGCATCCGCTTCGAGCCACGTAGGCCCTTCGGCCAGGGTGCATCGATGAAGGCTCTCATGTAACTTCGTCAACTCACGTGCGATGAGCATTTGCCGTTCGCCGCCGAATACCTTGCCGAGCGCGCGCGTCGTTTCCACTATCCGATGCGGCGCTTCATAGAACACCAGCGCCATCGGCAAATTGGCGAGCGTGCGCAGTTGCATCGCGCGCTGCTTCGCCTTCGTCGGCAGGAAACCGATGAAGGCGAATTTGCTCGTCCACGCGCCCGCCACGCTCAACGCCGTCGTGACCGCGCTTGGACCAGGCAATGGAATGACGAGCAGACCGGCTTCACGCACGACATCGACAAGACGCGCGCCGGGGTCCGAGATGCCGGGCGTGCCTGCATCCGACACGCACGCGATGCGCTCGCCTTCACGCAAATGCACGATCACGCGTTCGGCTGCGCTGCGCTCGTTGTGTTCGTGGATGGAGATCGACGGCTTCGAGATGCCATAACGCGCGAGCAATTGCGAGGTGTTGCGCGTGTCCTCGGCCGCGACGCGATCGACGAGACCGAGCAAATGCAGCGCACGCACGGTGATATCCGCCGTATTGCCGATGGGCGTCGCAATGACATACAAAGCGCCCGCCGGATAGATTTGCCCTTCGGCCAGTTCGGAGATTTGAAGCATGAGCGCGAAGCTTGATGAAAGAACGTCATTCTGCCACGCGCCTGTTCGACAACTTTTATGAGGTGCGCGTGTCCAACCCATCGACGATGCATTCGAAGTGCGAGCGCTCGCTTATTTGCAGCGGCATCGCATGCAACTTGTCGCGCGTAACGTGCGATGCCGCGGCGGGCGAGATCGATCTCGTCATGCGCGATAAACACAGCGCGCTCGTCTTCATCGAAGTGCGTGCGCGATGGAGCAAGCGCTTTGCGGATGCCGCCGCGAGCATCGGCGCGACGAAGCGAGCGCGGCTCGTGCGCGCGGCGCATCACTATTTGGTGACATGGCGCGGCGCGTTGCCTCCATGCCGTTTCGATGTCATCGCGTTCGATGCCGACCAGATCCGCTGGCTGCCCGATGCCTTTCGCGCCGATGAATCGTAGCCGTTAGGTTTCACTCAGGACGCATGCGGTAAACTGCGCGAACTCTCAGACGCAGCACATCCGCGAAGTCACCACTAATCAAGAGTCAATGTCAGTCGAACGCATTCAACAGCAATTCCGCGACAGCGCGTCGCTCACACTGGAAGCACTCAATGCGCTGGCGGTCCCGATCGCGGCCGCCATCGACACGCTCTTTGGCGCATTCGCCAACGGCTCAAAAATTCTCGTCTGCGGCAATGGCGGTTCCGTCGCCGATGCGCAACGCTTCGCGTCACATCTCATCGGATGCTTCGAGCGCGAGCGGCCTGGCTTGCCGGCCATCGCACTGACGACGGACATGTCCATCCTCACTTCCATCGGCAACGACTATGCGTTCGAGCAGATCTTCTCGAACCAGGTCCGAGCGCTCGGACAGGCGGGCGACGTGTTGTTGGCAATCAGCGCGTCGGACAACTCGGTCAACGTGCTCGCGGCGATTCAGGAAGCGCACAAACGCGAGATGATCGTGATCGCGCTGACGGGCCAGGGCGGCGGCGCCGTGACCGACGTCCTCGCCGATACCGACATCCACATCTGCGCGCCGGCCGAGCGGACGGCGCGAGCCCAGGAAGTCCATCTGCTGACCATCCACTGCTTGTGCGACGGCATCGACGCGATGCTGCTTGGTGAAGATTGAATCTGAAAGGGGGGAACGGAGTTGATGAACAAGACACGCGTCAAGGCGACGCTGGCCAATGCGACGCTTATCGTGAGCCTGTTGTCGGGAGTGGCGCTGACGCTGCAAGGATGTGCGCTCGCCGTGGTCGGCGCGGCCGCGGGCGGCACGCTGATCGCAACTGATCGCCGCACGCTCGGCGCGCAGACCGAAGATCGCGAGATTCAGGTGAAGGCGAGTTCGCGCATCAATGAAAATCTGCTGGACACGACGCATGTCAACGTGACCGTGTTCAACCGCCGCGTGCTGCTGACGGGCGAAGTACCGGACGGTGCATCGAAGCAGAAGGCCGAAGCCGTCGTGCGCGATATCAACAACGTGGGCAGCATCGTCAACGAACTGGCGATCCAGGACGCGGCTTCGTTCTCGTCGCGCGCCAACGACTCGTACCTCGAAGGCCGCGTGAAGACCGCGATGGTAGGCGAGAAGGATCTGCGCGCGAACTACTACAAGGTCGTGTGCGAGCGGGGCATCGTCTATCTGATGGGTCTCGTCACGCAGGATGAAGGCGCACATGGCGCGGACGTCGCGGCGCAGACGCCGGGCGTCGAACAGGTCGTGAAGGTCTATCAGTACATCAAGCCGGAAGAAACGGTGGTGTTGTCGGCGGCGTCCGATGCGAGCGCGGTGCAGGCCGCGAGCGCGCCGGCAGCGGCGGAGCCGACGGTGAGCGCGGTGTCGGATTCATCGTTGATGTCGCGTCCGCTGGATACGCAGACGCCTGCACCGGTGAAGAATTCGGATGTGCATCCGGGCAACCCGAATCCCACTTCGACTACTTCAGCTACTTCGACTAAGAAATGATGCGCTTTGCTTTTGTTACTGCGCTTTTTGGTGCGGCTTCGTCCGCGTTCGCCGCTGAACAACCCGTCAATGCGGCGAGTGCGATGGCGATTGCACGCGGCAACGCGTGCATCGGTTGTCACGCGATCGATCGCAAGCTGGTGGGACCGTCGTTCCAGCAAATCGCCGACAAGTACAAGGGCGATGGGCAAGCGCTCGCGAAGCTTGCGGCAAAAATGAAGACAGGTGGCGCGGGCGTGTGGGGCTCGATTACGATGCCCTCGCATCCCGGCATGAGCGACGCGGATGTAAGGACCGTCGTCGCGTGGGTGCTGGCGGGCGCGCCGCCAAAATAATCACTTGCTTTAAATGACCCGAGGACTTGCGGGTTAGTCTTGGGCGTGTGAAAATTGAAGAGTGCGTTGGGGGGGGGGTAGCTCAGCTGGGAGAGCGTCGCGTTCGCAATGCGAAGGTCGGGAGTTCGATCCTCCTCCTCTCCACCAATAATTGCTCTAAAAACAACGCACTACATCGCAAAACGTAGTGCGTTGTTTTACATTCAAAGCAAATTTTGGCACATCGTAGTGCCAAATTTGTGCCATCAGCTTCCCGCCGCGCCCTCTCCCACCTGCATGACACTGCCGCACACTGCTGGTAGACTCACATTGCCCGAGAAATTTGGGTTTGCCGCGCGCTGAAAAGTACAGAACGGTTACGAGACAAAAGCAAAGGAGGATGCCGGTAGCGCCGCTCACATCTAAGAAGCGTGGAACCACGGACTATTCAGCAGCACTCACCATAAGTGGAATTGGTGGGAGAGCAAGAAAGAGGATACCCAGTTGGGCAATCGCCAGGAGCATATCCCGCCGGTCCGGATAAGGACGGTTTCAACAAAGGTTGATACGTACCAGGAGAGCGGGCAAGCGAACGAGGGGGACAACCCCGCCGAAGTTTTGGGACCGATGCGATGTCGGCCCTCTGCTGCTCAGTTGAGTAACGCAAGGTCGTCTAGGCTAAGGCTCGGTTCCGCGGACTTCATCCGACTTGGCTGGTTATCGACCAGTCGGAATCGGAGGCGCTCGCCCGTGAAATCGCTCCTGACAGTAGAACAACTTTCGCAGTATCTGCACAAATCCGTCGCAAACATCCGCAGCGACGTGACCCGCAATCCGCGGTCACTCCCGCCGATTTGCCGTCTACCGAACACTAAGCGGTTGCTTTGGCGTCTCGAAAGCGTGGAACACTGGTTGGCGGCTCATGTCGAGGGTCTGTCTCGCCCTGCGGTCTCGGTTTGCGCCGATGATCTGCGCTACGCCGAGGCCATCCTACCAAAGCCCGAGCAGATTGCGTGGCAGCGGAGCCAGCGTCGCAAGCAAGCCAGCGCCCATCCCACCGAAGCTGCGGCCGAGATGTGAGCGATGCAATCCTTTATCCCCGATGGGCGGGCAAATTCCCCGCCTGTGGGCAACCTAAAATCCCCCACCTAGAAATCGCGGAGCATGATGCTGGCGCGCGAGGTCTGGCAGGACGTTATTACCTTGCACCCCTTGAAGAAGGAA
>LELG01000180.1 GCA_001045575.1 Candidatus Burkholderia pumila | reverse complement strand
TCGCTTTCCAGTTGTTAGTAGGTCGCTTCCGAGATGCCGTACTTACGGCACAACTCCGCCGGCTTCAGGCCCGTCTCGGCTTCCTTCAAAATGCCGATGATTTGTTCTTCGGTGAATCGCTTTTTCACTGCCGTTCCTCTCTTTCTGGAACGAACTCCTACATCGTCATCGTACTAAACGCGGGGAACAGGTCACAAGCGTATCGCTCAGCGGTACGTTTTAACAATATGGTTCACGGCTAAATCTTCTGACTAAGGTGCGTCTGCACACAAAATTGTGGGTTGATTGCACGCGTCGTTCGCCTCGCAAACGTTTGCGAGGCGAACGACGCCTAGTATTGTGAGTTAAATTGGGATATGCTAAACTTATTATAAAGTTGGCAATTCCGTGAACAACGCGAAGTCCGTTGTGCTCACCGACGAAGGGCTGCGCGAATCCGAGCGCCTCTTCAATCAATTCTTCCCCTCTCAAGCAGCAAAGATTGGTAATTAAATTAATTTATAACTCATGACACTAGCGATTGGCGTACATTGCGTAGCCGGTTGTGCGTAAGCGCCTATTCTTATGAATAATGATTCGGCGCAAAGCATTGTCTGAGAACTTTAGCGTGCAGGTAATTACAGGCCTGGCGAGTAGTATTTTATATGGCTACATCGTGCTTACTTAGTAAGAAGCGGTCATCAGAGATGGAGTACGAGCACCTTGCTTGCCGCACGCGACACGCATGCTGTGAGGAACGAGCTCTTTTCGTCATCGCCAAGAATGCAGTCGTTGTGTTCGACTTCGCCTTCGAGATAGCGAACCTTGCAGGTACCGCACAAGCCTGCGCAGCACGACGTTTCGATCGGTACGCTGGCAAGCGCCAGCGCATCCGCAATGCTTTCTTCTTTCGATACTTCAATTTCCTGTCCCGTGCTCGCAATGCGCACGGTGAAGCTGTCGAGCGCGTCGTTAGCGGCGTGATCTTCGGCGCTTTAAAATGCTCGAAGTGGACGGTGCCTGATGGCCAATATCCCGACGCTTCCGCGCAGGCCTTCATGAATCCGCCCGGCCCGCAATAGTAGACATGCTCGCCCTCGCCTGGCGCATGCAGTAGTCCACGAAGATCCAAACCCGCAGAGAGATCGCCGCCATCGAAATGGAAATGCAGACGCCCGCTCGTCAGCATCAGTTCGAATTCGTCAGAGAACGCAGCGCACTTCGCGTCACGCGCACAATAGTGCATTTCATAATCGATGCCTGCGTCTTCGAGTTCATGCGTCATCGACGAGCCTGAAGTTATTGCGCGGATGGCTCACGCGCACGATATCGCCTGTACGTAATTGCTCATGCAAAGCTTTCGATCCGCCACGGCCGCTTTCGTCGCGCAGCACGGCATGACATAGCGATGCCGTTCGCGCGGCGCATTGCTGATCGGATACTGACGGATGACATCGCCCTTGAGATGCACATCGAGATGCGCGCCTGCTGTGAACGCTGGCAGCGGCGCGCCCTCGGCATCCACGAATTCATATGAATTGATGCCGCGTCCTTCGTAACGCACTTGCCACACGAGCAATTCGAGCGTGCCTGCGTGGAGGTCGGGTTGCGTTGACATAATGACTGGTCCTTGAATCGATGCGTTTAGTGCTTGTTTACGGGCAAAGGGCGAAGCGCGCACGATGCGCCCTCGCCCTTCGAACCATCACGCCTTTATCGATTGCTCCAGTTCTTCGAAGCGCTCCCGCACGAACTCCGCGCGTTCGCCGCCCTTTAGCGTTTCGCTTTGGCTAAGAATCGAGACGATCTGCTTAAACACTTTGCGACGGCGCGTAATTTTCTCTTCAACGGTCTGCCCTTCTTCGATCTCGAACACATTGCCCGAGCAGAAGCTGTTTGGCGCGCCCGCATTTTCATGGAACTACTCAGCGAAATTCACGGCCGATGCAGCCGGATTAGAGCCGCGCAATGCATCGCACAGCATCTTGCGGAACAGGCCCGCATCGAACTTGGTGGGATTTTTTTAAAGCATGGACTGCGATGGGACGCTGGCTGATGATCGCCTCATAGTCGCTCGGCGCGTATTGCGCCATCTTGTAGTTCGCGCGTTTACGGTGATTCGAGGAAATCGACACGACCTCATCGATCTTGCCCTTGCTAAAGCGCCCGGGACGACGCATGGCGACTTGTCCATCGAGAAAGTCGATCGACTCGTAACCGACGAGCTCCTTCTTGCCGACGCCGCGCGTCGTATATATACCGGGCCCATCACGCGCCAGCCGATCATCTTGCTGTTTTCAGCATCGACGGGAACGATCCAGCGAATGATATGAAAGCGGCTAAAGAGCTTTTTTCTGGAGCCATCTTCCGACGTGTAGGCATGCAGGCTGAGGTTAGGCAGCACCTGATGCTGCACACGCACGAACAAGCGGTCCTTATTCACGCGACGCGCGCCTGCGCAAGCGAGACTGCGGCCTTGCTGCACCGACTGAAAGTGTATGTCGGGCGCAACTTCCATCGAGGCGGCGCCGACTTCATCGAACGTCGTTTCCTGAAAATGACCCTTGACGACATTCTTCGCTGCATGCAGTGCGGTCGGGTGGAAATTGTCAGCCGCGTTGTCTTGCACCTGAAGCCAGTTGCAATGCTGAAAATTGCTGTATGGAGCAAGTTAATCGCCCGGCAGCACGGTATAGTCGCCTTCCCATTCCGGAAACGGCGGCTCGTTTTCAGGCGGCCCCATATAGTAAGTAGGCGAACACGAGGCCGTGACGTTCTACTGCTTTATACGCGCCCTGACAAATGAAATGGAGCACGCGTATTTTCGGCCTCCCTTTTCTTCGCCTTTGGGAAATGGCACGTGTAGACAAGCGCCGTCGACATCGAACACCGTGCCATGATAGCAGCATATGATACCGTGCTCCTGAATCGCTCCATATTCGAGCGATGCACCGCGATACGCGCAGTGCGCATGCAATACGCCTACGCGACCGCTGCCGTCGCGGAAAGCAACCAATTCTTCGCCAAGGATCTTAAGGAAGCGCGGCGTATCCGTCAGTTCGATCGACATTCAGACCGGATGCCAGAACGCACGCATGTATTCGCCCATCGGCGTGCCCGGACCCGTTTCGGTGAGTTCGGGATCGTGGCCCGGCACTTTATTCACGTAGTAGCCGCCATACGGCACCAGCTTCTTGACCGTCGCGGTCGATGCTGCACCGCCGCTGCTCTTTTGTCCGTCCAGCTTGTCTGACTTGATCGTCATGGGGAATCCTGTTGTGGTTATTCGTGGGTTGCCTTGCCTGAAGACCACCGAGACGTACGTTAGGTTTTTATGAGTTGAGTCTTCAACAACAGAACTCAGGCTTCCGAACTCCGTACTCTGTAAGTATACAAAGATTAACGACAGACACCTTCGATGTCTCTTATACATGAGTCATGTATGGCATTGCACTGCGTTCGCGTTGACGCATTGCGGGGGCGGGTTGTACTCTTGCCGTATTCTGTATCCAGAGATAATGGTTACTTTCACGCCAGCGAAACTCCTTAAACTTCAGGCACGCACCGACTACGTCGATGAGGTCTACAAGGTCTTGCTCGATGCCATCAGCTCGGGATCCCTCGCGCCCGGAACCCGCATCACGCAGGAAGAGATCGCCGAGCAGCTTGCAGTGTCGCGCTCGCCGGTACTTCAGGCGCGTCGTCTTCTGAAGAAGGACGGCCTCGTGATCGATGCGCCAGGTCGCGGTCTGCTTGTCACGTCGCTCAATCCTGCGTGGATTGCTCATCTGTATGAGATTCGCGGCGAGCTCGATTTGCTTGCCGCGCGTCTTACCGTACAATGCGGTGCGAAGCTCGACAAAAGCCTCATCACCAATGGCCGTCGCGCATCCAAGAGCGACGCTGTCAAAGCGATGACCGATGCCGACCTTGCCTTTCATCAGGCAATTTATGAAGCATCCGGCAACCCGTTGATTGCGGAAATGGCGCATACGCATTGGGTACATTTGCGCCGCGAGATGGGGGCGGTGTTGCAGGCGTCGGGGCAGCGCAAGTCGATCTGGGACGAACATGCTGCCATCGCCGCCGCCATTGCCGAAGGCGATGCATCGCAGGCTTCGGAACTGACGGATCTTCATACCGCCAACGCACGCAAGAATCTCGTCGAACGTCTTGGCCTCGTGTTGAGCGAATAACAACGAGCCGAAGGGGACGTGAGACATTGCCTGCATGAACGACGAAAGCCCCGCTTTGACGGGGCCATTCGTATTCTTTGTCGTGGTGCGTCGTCAATCGTTGCGACGGCGGCTGTTGACGAGTGCAGCCGGTACGGTGAAGACCAATGCCACTCCAATCACCAGGCTGACCGCAAGACCGAGCACACCGTTACCTGTCGAGCTCGTTTGCATCTAGATGATGCCGATAAACCACGGACTCACGACGCCCGAAATGCTGCCGACCGAATTCGCCAGAGCAAGCCCCGCAGCGGCTGCCACGCCGCTAAGAATAGCGGGCGACAAGACCCAGAACTGCGAGATGGTCGTGATGACGTCCATGGTCACAAGCGTCAGCGCGATCATGCAGAAGAAGACCGAGGGCGCATAGACCACGCTCAGATAAAGCCCAAGCGCACCGACTAGGCCCGCGCCTGCCAGATGCCAGCGCCGTTCGCCGCGCTCGTCGGAACTATGACCGGCGAGAAGCATTGCAATGGTGCCGCCTCCATAAGGAATGGCGGTCAGAAGGCCGATATTAACGGATCGGAAACGCCACTTGCCTTGACCAGTGTCGGCAGCCAGAAGCTCACGCCGTAAAGGCCCATTGTAAAGAAAAAATACGTGACGCTAAGAAGCAGCACGCGCGGATGTATCAGTCTGTCTTTGACCGAATGCAGTGCATGCGCGGGCTTTTCATCACGCAGATTGGCTTCGAGCATGGCTTTTTGCGTCGGTAAGCCACTTGGCGTCGGAGACTTTGTTATCGAGATAAAAGAGCCGACAAGAGCAGTGGAAATGCCTTCGAGAAGGAACAGCTATTGCCATCTTGCGATGCCGTGCGCGGCGCCCATGTGACTCATGATCCAGCCCGAAAGCGGGCCGCCAACGACGCCCGACATCGGAATGTCGGTCATGAAAAGCGCGGTCACCTTGCTTCTGCGCAAGGCAGGAAACCAATACGTCAGGTAAAGCAGAATGGCGGGAATGAAGCCCGCTTCCGCTACGCCGAGCAGGAAACGCATGATGTAGAAGCTCGTCGGCGTGGTGACGAACATCATGCCGGCGGAGATGAGGCCCCATGTCACCATGATGCGCGCAATCCAGCGACGGGCACCTACGCGCAAGAGAATCATATTACTTTGTATTTCGAATAATAGATGATAGCCGATAAAGAAAACTCCAGCACCTGCGATATAGACGGCTTCGCTGAAGTGCAGATCTTGAGCATCTGCAATTTCGCAAAGCTTACGTTGATGCGGTCCAGATAGGCGCAGAGGAACAAAAACGGCAGGAGCCGCCATGTCATCTTCGCATAATTAGAAGACTCGTCGCCTGCGAGATAAGCGACCGGGCTGTGGGAACTCATGAGTTGTTATCTCCTGTTGGAATCAGGCGCGGCTCTTATGAAGAAGTGCATTTGAAGCCCACCCCGCTTTTGAAGGTTGCCGTCGTCGAAGTACGACGGCATTCATGTTCATGGCTCTTCATGGCCCGCTCGCCCAAAGACAAACGATACTTGTTCATAGAAATATGAACAGCATTCATGCATAAGAAAATACCATGAGACACATCCTCAACTTCGTTTTATTGCGCGCTTTCGAGGCCGCGGCGCGTCTTGAGAGCTTCACGCTTGCCGCAAACGAGCTGCACCTGACGCAAAGCGCTATCAGCCATCAAGTTAAAAGAGCTTGAGGAATATGTTTCATCGGCGCAACTGGCGCGTGGAAACGACTTCGGAAGGCCGGCGTCTTCATGAGAGCCTCGGGCGCGTGTTCGATGTCATCGAAGCGGCATGCGGCGAAGTCCCGCTGGAGCCGTAGGCGCAGGTGCTCGCTGTGCATTGCGCGCCGAGCGTTGCGGCCAAGTAGCTCGCTCCCCGCCTGCCCGATTTCATGCAGGCCAATCCGACCGTGACCATCCGTTTGTCGTCCGACGCAGAGCCAGCCGACTTGCTGCGCGTGCGTGAAGTCGATGTGGCGATCTCTTACGGTTTCGCGCATGAGCGGCCCGGCGTGTTCACATGCGTGTTAGGCGCGGAACGTATCGTGCCCTTGTGTTCGCCGATGCTGTTGGATGGCGTGCCCATTGCCGAGCATATCAGCAAGATGACACTGATCGATTCCCAATTTAGCCGCGTGACATGGCCAGGCTGGTTCGCGTTGAATGGACTGGAGATGCCGCGCGGCCCGCGTCCGTCGTTCGATCGCGCTGCGCTAGCCATTTCTGCTGCGGTGGATGGCATGGGTGTCGCGCTGGAAACGACGCGTCTCGCCGAGCGCGAGCTATCGCGTGGCGATCTGATCGAATTGGATGGGGGCGTATTCGCAGCGCTCGCAAGAGAAACGCATTTTCTTTCCTGTCGCGTCAATGAACGCAATATCAAAAAAGTGAAATGTTTTTGTGATTGGGTTTTGGCCAAGGCGGGCTTAGGCGAAACCGCCGAGGCGTGAATCAGAATCAGACAAACGCTTCGTATTTCGTGCGCTCTTTAAGTGCTGTCCACGCATGCGCATAGACTCGCTCTCGTTCGCGCGCGACCAGTACCCGCTTGCGCGCAAGCGTCTGACGATGATATTTCGGATCACCCATCATTTCGATATATTCGCCATACCGATGCCGCAAATAGCGCCGAAAGAACTCCGCGCCCGGCAAACCGCTGTCGAGCGCCATGAGCGCGCCATAGTCGATCTCGCGCATGTCCGCCGGCGATTCAATGGCCGACTCCAGCGCTGCATATCGCTGAACGAGCGGCACACCTTTCTCGCACAGCGTATGAAACCACTGATATGTGAGGATGTTTCCATATGACGCGCACCGGCGCAATGTTTTGGCAAGACGTTAAGGAAATTCTTCGTAACGTAACTACTGCGCGTAATGTCGCTTAGGAATGCTTTGATATTAGCTACGACCTAGAAGTATCGCAATGACGCAACTTTATCTCGGCTTGAACCTGTCAACCAAGTGCACGCGCAAGCGGGATTTTGGGGAGCAGATGAGACAAGTGGCGCCGTGGTCGTGGTTGATTGAGCTGATCGAGCCGCATTATCCAAAGGGGGAAGACCGGGCAGCCGCCATTTCCGGTTGCGACGATGTTGCACATTCACTTCATTCAGCAGTGGTTCGGTCTATCGGATCCAGCCATGG
>LELG01000018.1 GCA_001045575.1 Candidatus Burkholderia pumila | reverse complement strand
TCTCGCCGGGGCCGAGAGTCATGGTTTCTAATGAAACGGCACTTTGAGCTTGTTTGCCGCATTGAACGTCTTTACCGGCGAAGTGCTGGGCAAGACTGCTCCACGACGTATCAGTGTCCAGTTCGTCGCGTTTCTCACCGAGGTGGTATCAGCGCAGCCCGCCGGAAAGGAGATATTCACGTGATCTGCGATAACGTGAGCAGCCACAAAACCAACGCCGTTCAAGCGTTCCTGACTAACCATACAAACGTCTGGATGCATTACACTCCTACGTATTCGTCATGGCTGAACCAGGTCGAGAACTGGTTTGCCGCATCCAGCAAGACGTCATCACGCGCGGGATATTCAAGAGCACCAAAGATCTCGACAAGAAGCTCGTGCGCTACATCCGTCAATACAACAAGCAGGTTGTCCCACTGAAGTGGAAGTATTCCGATCCAACTCGACGTATTCCTGCAATTCATCCGGTTCAACGGACTAGGTTCGATCGATGTGTACGGCACGTCGTATCCGCCGACGGCCACAGTGTATCGCGTGAAGGTAAATGTGCAGCGCTTCGAATCGTGGCCGGGTTCGCAGGCCGTAATCGATGCCGTGTGGAGCGTGCACGCCGCCGGCGCCAATGCCGTTCTCACGTGCCGCACGGTGGCGACGGAGCGCGTCGGCGCGGGTTATGACGCGTTGGTCACGGGGCATCGACAGGTGGTCGACGAAATCGCCGCTGCGATTTCGGCAAGCGTGCGCAGTCTCAACGCGTTGCCGCCGTCGTCTTCGTCCAGGGCGAAGACCGTGACCGTAGCGCCGTTGCCTGCCCGGCATCGAGCGCAATGACCAGCGCCAGCACGAAGTGAAGTGGACTGTACAGACGCGTCCGGCGCGAGAGCCGGACGCGCGGTGAAACGCACTGAATCGGACTCGCGTCTTGCGCGAGTTCATCTCGAAAATGAAACTGCATGGCCCGAAGGCTTCTTGCATTCGGGCTATCTCATGTTTTATTCTATCTGGGTCCTCTTCTCGAAGTGGTGCGCATTGCGCAGCACCAGCCAGCAACTCGACACGCTCCTCGCCAACGCCGAGCCCCATGCGCTTCACGCCGAGCGCAATGAATGGCTGATCGAGCTTGCGCACTGGCTGCATCGCAATTTCAGATACCGAAGCGAAATCGGTTCACACGCGTCTGCGCTATCTGCTGCAAGTGCTCGATCATTGCGATGACTGCCGCTCGCGCGTGGCAAAACTGCTGCGCGCGATCCTGCGCGAAAGCGACGGCATTTCGCTGCTGTGCGAATCCGGCATGCCGACGCAGCCTGGCTTCTACGGCGCGATCATCGACCGTCTTCATACGGGATGATTCTGCCTGCCGCCAACACGTGCCAGTTGAGCGAACTGGTCACGCTCATGTTTCCCGCGCGCTTCAACGCCCACTGGATCGCCGAATTGCCGGACGATGTGCTGCACGGCCTGCGCGCGCTGTTCGACTACGACGTGTCAGCGCACGAACATCATGTCGATGACCGGCTCTCGCGCGACTTGCTCGCCGCGCTTCACACGCTGACGTGTCAGACCAGTTCCACTGGCCTGTCTAAGTTCGTGCGCTAGCGTCTGGCCGATCACGACAGGACCCGCGATCCGTCAGGCGCTGCCGTTCTTCCAACTCAACCGCGCGCTGCTTGCTGTCGAAACGGCGCACATGCACTGGCGCAAAAGCGGCGAAGGCTTCGAAGCGTTATCGCACGAAGTCAATGTGCTGCGCATGATGCTCGATGAATGCGCGCGCGCCGCCAGCGGCATCTATGGGCATCTCGTGCGCAATGGCGTGTCGGTGAATATCGTGTTTCAGGTCGAGCGGGATGCGCATGCGGATCGCACGCGCTTTGCGGCTGCTCGAAGCGTGGCTGACAGGCGATGACATGTGCGCGCGCGTGGCTCATCGCGGAACTGACCGATGCTAATCATCGCAGCCAGAGCATGGTCCATCTGGCAGTGGGCGGCGGTCTGGTCACGGTGGCAACGGTGTGCTTGAAATTTGCGATTCTCGGCGCGCATCTCGATCCGATCATCGAAGGACTGCTCGCGGGCATCAACTACGCCGCATGCTTTCTGCTGATGCACTTCCTCCATTTCACGCTCGCCACCAAGCAGCCGCCAATGATCGCGCCGACCATTGCCCGCGAACTCGATCGCGCGGATACGCCCGAAGGCGTCGAACATTACGTCTATTTCGTGCTCGCGCTCATCCGCACGCAAGCCGCCGCGATCCTCGGCAACGTGGTGGCGGTCGCGCCCGTGTGCCTGGCGGTTCAATGGCTGTCGGCGCATCTATTCGGCGCGGGCATCGTTTCGCTGGAGACCGCGCATAAAACCATCGAGTCGTTCTCCGTGCTCGTCGTCACGCCGCTTTGGGCGGCACTCACCGGCGTGCTGTTGTGGGAGTCGAGTCTGACTGCCGGATGGGCGGACAACTGGTTCGTACTGCATCGCGTGGGCGATGTGCTCACGTATCACCGCCGTCTGCGCCTGACGTTCGGCGCGGCGTGTTTCGCGGCGTTCTTTCGCAAGAACCTGTCGGGCATCGTCGGCAACGTGATGTGCGGCATAATGATGGGCATGGTGCCCGCGCTCGTTCTGCAACTCACGCCGTTTTTTTTCGAGATCCGTCACATCACGCTGTCGTCCGGCTTTCTCGCGGTCGCGGGCGGCGTGCTCGGGACGCAGGTGCTGCACGCATCAGTTCTGGCAAGCTGTGCTCGGCATCATGGCGATGGGTATCCTCAACGTCGGCGTGAGCTTCTAGCTCGCCCTTACGCTTGCCATGCGTTCGCGCGAACTGCGCCGCGTGATGGCGAAACCATCGCTGCTGTTCTTCCCGGGCAAACACGGCGACTGAACGCCGCGCGCCATGTTGTCACCAGACGACATCGCGGCACGCGTCCCTCCCAATTCCGCCGATGTTTAGCGCGCGGCGGTTAAGATCGGCGTCGCCTTTATTCGAACAATCGAAGAATTGATGATGAAACTGATGATTGGCTCTCACATCAGCCCATTCGTCCGCAAGGTGCGGATCGTGATGGCAGAGAAGAAGATCGATTGCGAACTGGTGCTCGAAAACGTCTGGGCATCGGACACGAAAATCCACGACTTCAATCCGCTCGGCAAGCTGCTGCCGCAGGAACGCCGCGAGCGCACCGAAGTGAAATGCTGGGAGGCGCTCGCAGACGGCATGCTCGACGCCGCGGTGCTGATCCGTCTCGAAGGCACCATGCGGGAGTGGCGCATCGCAGTGAATCTTGGGTGAAGCGACAGCAATTGAAGGAGGAAGACGGCCTCGTGGCGATGGCGCGCGGCCTCGGTTCGAAGCAATGGTGCTCCGCAACCGCCTGACACTTCATGGTCAAAATCACGCATGGAAAAGCTTCGATTGGGATGTGCTAAACTGGCTATACGAACCAGGCATAATTGGCAATCCCGTGAACAACGCGAAGTCCGTTGTGCCCACCGACGAGGGGATGCACGAATCCGAGTGCCCCTTCAATCAACTTTTCCCCTCTCAAGCAGCAAAGATTGATAATTAAACTGATTTATAATTCATCACACTAGCGGCGCCGCCGTCCTGTGTTTTCGGATGCCTTCGAAGTCTCCAGCCGACCCTCGATGAAATATAAAGATCTGCGCGATTTCACCGCCCGCCTCGAAGCGCTCGGTGAACTGCGCCGCATTCGGCAGCCCGTTTCTCCCGTCCTCGAAATCACCGAAGTGTCCGACCGCGTCTTGCGCGCGAGCGGCCCGGCGCTGCTTTTCGAAAACCCCACTGGCCATCGGGTTCCCGTGCTTACGAATCTGTTTGGCACGACGCGCCGCGTGGCGCTCGGCATGGGCATCGAAACGGAAGCGCAGACCGGCGCCGACACGAGCTTCGGCAGCGATGTCGCCGCGCTGAGTTCTCTGCGCGATGTCGGCCGCCTGCTGTCCGCGCTCAAGGAACCCGAACCGCCGAAGGGCCTAAAGGACGCGGGCAAGCTGCTCTCGCTTGCCGAGGCCGTCTGGGATATGGTGCCGAAATCGGTTAGCGCGCCGCCCTGCCAGGAAATCGTGTGGGAAGGCCATGAAGTCGATCTAAATCGCCTGCCCATTCAAACCTGCTGGCCCGGAGACGCCGGTCCGCTCCTCACATGGGGCCTGACTGTCACGCGCGGGCCGAACAAGACGCGGCAGAATCTCGGTATCTACCGGCAGCAGTTGATCGGACGCAACAAGCTCATCATGCGATGGCTCGCGCATCGCGGCGGTGCGCTCGATTTCCGCGAATTCGCGCTGGCCAATCCGGGCAAGCCGTATCCGGTCGCTGTTGTGCTGGGTGCCGATCCGGCCACGATTCTCGGTGCGGTGACGCCGGTGCCGGACTCCTTGTCGGAGTATCAGTTCGCGGGCTTGCTGCGCGGCTCGCGCACCGAGCTTGCGAAGTGCCTGACGCCGGGCGTCGATACGCTGCTGCCCGCGCGCGCAGAGATCGTGCTCGAAGGCTTCATCTATCCGCAGGATGGAACGCCGCCGCCCGCGCCTGAAGGCGCGCCGCCGCGTCCATCGAGCGGAGCGTCCGCGAAATATGAGCACGCGCTCGAAGGCCCGTACGGCGATCACACCGGCTACTACAACGAACAGGAGTGGTTCCCGGTCTTCACTGTCGAAAAGATCACGATGTGCCGCGACGCCCTCTTCCATTCGACCTACACTGGCAAGCCGCCCGACGAGCCCGCCGTGCTCGGCGTCGCGCTGAACGAAGTGTTCGTGCCGCTGCTGCAGAAGCAGTTCACCGAGATCACGGACTTCTATCTGCCGCCGGAAGGATGCAGCTACCGCATGGCCATCGTGCAGATGAAGAAGAGCTATCCCGGTCACGCCAAGCGTGTGATGTTCGGCGTGTGGAGCTTCCTGCGGCAGTTCATGTACACGAAGTTCATCGTCGTGGTCGATGAAGACGTCAACGTGCGCGATTGGAAGGAAGTCATCTGGGCGATCACGACGCGCGTCGATCCCACGCGCGACACGGTGATGGTCGACAACACGCCGATCGACTATCTCGACTTCGCCTCGTCGGTGGCGGGACTCGGCTCGAAGATGGGCCTCGACGCCACCAACAAGTGGCCCGGCGAAACCACACGGAAATGGGGCGTGCCCATCGTGATGGACGCTGCCGTGAAGCGCCGCGGCGACGCCATCTGGACCGAACTCGGACTCGACAGCAAATGATCGCGGCGACGGTTTAATCGGGGCGATGCGATCGAGAACACGCACGCGGCGCATGTGGCAGTGGTCGATGCCAGTGGGCGGCGGCTGCATTCGTTCGGCGCTCCGCATCGCGTGACCTTGCCGCGTTCGGCGGCGAAGCCCGCGCAGGCGCTGGCGGTGATCGAAACCGGCGCGCTCGAACGCTTCCATTGCGACGACGCCGATCTCGCACCTTGGGCTCTGGCGGCGGAAAATCAGCCAACTTTCACATATGCGAATTCACGCGTCATCACATTGGGCGGCACGTACGCGCCGCTGATGATCATCACACGCAGCGAGAGCCGCTTTCTCTGGTTCCACCAGCGGCGACGCTGGGCCTGGCTCAAGAATCGCAGATGCTTCAGATACAAAAATGCTCATGGCGACCTCCGAACGTAGCGAATGAAACCTCGGGAAGCAGCGTTTCACCACACGGCATTCGGCTACTTCCTTTAAAAACGTTTGCTTTAGTATTTCGCGCGCTGTTCGTCCATCGATGTTCGCAAAGAAACAAATCCGCCCGATCGATGTGCGTTGAACCATATTCTCCAGAGTGCCCCGACATTTCGTGTTGCAATTCACGGGCCGCGCTCTGAAAATTCTTAAATATATCGTTAATCTGTTGCCGGTTTTTGCGCGTCGTCAATGTCGCGCGCAGTTTCATCGTTTCGATATTCGAGTTCTCATCTTGCCAGCTTTGCGTGTTAACGTTGCGCGTTTTGATGGTGTACGCTTGCGCTCGCCTTGATAATTGCTTTCACCCAGAGCCATCCGCCAAAGGCTCGCGCCCTTTACGCCCATGCCCCCAAGCCGTTGCGAAGCCATGTTATGGTGACGTCCGGCACCCCCATTTTCAATTGACGAATGGGCGGGGATTCAGAGAGCGCCATTAAACAAGAAGCCGGGTCATCGGGCGGCATGGGTGCCAGAACGGCGCATCGTTCAGACGGCATCGCCCCTTTCTCAGTCGTTCGCTTCACTTTCACTTATCCCGGCGCTTCCGCGCTGCACACTTATTCAAGAGGAACCGAGATGTTCGGCGACATCGCCAGTTTTCTGCTCAACACCCTTTTCACCCTGTTCGGCGCGGCGCTGCTGCTGCGCGCATGGATGCAGGTCGTGCGCATGCCGCCTTACAACCCGGTCTCGAACGCCGTGATGCAGGCGACCAACTGGATCGTGCTGCCGCTGCGCAAGATTCTGCCAGAGGGCAAGATCGACTGGGGCAGTCTGCTGGCGGCGTACATCGCGGCGCTGATCTATGTGACGCTGATGGTCGTGCTGGCCGTCGTCGATCCGACCATCATGTTGCCCATGCTCTTCCTCGTCGCGCTGCTGACGGTCGTCAAATGGGCGCTGAACCTGATCATCTGGGTAACGATCATCATGGCGCTGCTGTCGTGGCTCAACCCGCAGTCGCCGGCCATGCTGTTGTTTTATCAGATCACCGCGCCGTTTCTGGATCCGCTGCGGCGCATTCTGCCGCGGCTGGGCGGCATCGATCTTTCGCCCATTCTGCTGTTCGTCATCGTGCAAGTGTTGCTGATGGTGGTGGCGCGCGTGGCAGTGTCGATGACGCTGTTCGGAATCTGAGGCATACGCCGGCGCGCAATTGCGTGGCCCTGCACGTTGCACTTACAATAGTTAGCCGGCTAACGCGGGCGTCGTATAATGGCCATTATCGTAGCTTCCCAAGCTACAGACATGGGTTCGATTCCCATCGCCCGCTCCAGTACGGCTCAATCCCTTGCTGCATAAGGCTTTGAGGGATTTCCAGAAGTCGCCGTACTCACAGGAGCACTCACCTAGCCTGACGTTTGAGCATCGGATCCAACTGATGCCAATCAAAACGCCCAGGCTTCACCGCGAAAAAAAAGTCCGGCACCTCTACTTCTTTCGATACACGCTTCCCGTTATGCTCTCAAAGCAACCGGAGAAAGCTTCGGTGTATCTTTCACTCAAGACAAAAGACTTCCACCAAGCAAAAACAACAGCGCTGTTGCACAATTACCACATCAAGATGAGCCGCAAAAAACTGTACCGCAGCAATTCAACATCGACGACGCTCGTGAACTTCTTAAGATCGACCTGAAAAATGGTGTATTCGAAGCTGACACAGAAGAAGAACGGCGTGACGGACTGAAAATTATCGAGCAAATGAAAATTGCTGGTGTTCCAGCACAATCGATCGATGACATTGGCAAATTGCCCAAACCTTACGTTTCTCCGACGAAACCGAAACGCGCTTCACCTAAAATTTCATTCGTCGTTGAGTAATATCTCACGCAAAATTCGCACCTGCCGAATCGACTGTCTACATACAAGGTCAGTCCTTCAAGCAATTCGTGAATGCTTATAGCGATCAAAACATCGCAGAATTTAGCAAAGAAGAAGTTAAATCCTTCAAGGCACGATTGCTAGCTGGCGAAAAAACGGGACATACTGTGAACTAGTACCTGTCTCATATTCGCTCACTCTTTGAGTTCGCGATCGGTCACGGTTACTACTTTGAAGCAAATCCAGTTGACGGATTATTAGTCAAAGGTGCTAAAAAGATCGTTACACCACGTGAGCAATTTCGTCACAACGAACTCAAAGAGATTTTCAAGTGGGGAAATTATCAGTGGCTCACGCTCAATAAAACCTGATTATTTTGGGGGCCCGTTGCTTTGTCTATTTTCACGATTACGAATTAAAGAAGCAACATCGCTGTACGTGAAAAACATCAAGGAAGATGATGGTGTTTTTTCAAGGTTCAGGACGCAAAAACGCCATCTGGCAACCGAGAAGTACCGATTCATTCAGCGTTGATCAAACTCGGATTCTTGAATACTTTGAAAAGGTCAAGACAGCAGGACATGAAAGCCTTTTCTGGTATTTGGTTGATGGTCACAATGGGACCAAGAAAAATATGTCACGGCGCTTTTCGCTTTATCTAAAACGCCTGAAACTCAAAGGAGATAGTAACTGCTTTCATTCGCTGCGTTACTCCGTTATTACTCGACTTGCAGCGCGTAGCGTTAACAACAGCACGAACTATGTTCTCACTGGACACCAGAGCAGTGACGATGCAAAAAAAATACATATTTCGAGTATTTGCATGAATTCCCGATGCAATCACTAAAGAGTGCAATCGAGAAACTAGATTTCAACGAGTTCATTGATTTTTCAGCTTTCGATTATTAATAGTGCGACAACAGCACTGGGAAATGTTATCATTAGTGGTTTCCCTGTCTGAATATCTTGTAAACACCACTCAAAATATTCAGACAGGCTCATTTTTAATCACGCTATGCTTGAACAGGAAGAGTTCCCAACATTCGAACGAGATCTTGCAAGCGCTTTTCGCCGATTTTTGCCAACAAAGAACGCAATTGCGTTCTGACGGTTGCCATGCTCACTGCGACTGATTACGCATATGCCTCGACTGTCGTACCTTTCGCCAATTCATGAGCCAACCTCGCTTCAGCGGGAGTCAAGCGGAACAACGCCTTCAACGATGAAGCCGACATCGCAGATTTTCGCTGCTGAGATGTAGTCAATACAACCAGTTCCACCTCACCTAGCGAAAGTAAGGTGTTTTCGGTGCCGTGACGCATCAGATTTGTACCTGTTGCGATTGACTGATCACGGAGACCAAAATTCGACGACCCTCGCGCGGAATTGGCAATATTGTGATGATCTGCGTACCGGCCGGATCGCCATGTGAATTTTCTATCCCATAAAGTGCGAAGCTTTCTGGTTGTCTCGACAAACGCACACGCACGACTGAGGAAAGCATCTTTTCCGCTTCGTTGCTAATTGACCACCGCGAAATTTAATCCAGCGATTTTCACGAAGCAACGCTTGCCCGACAGAATTTAGAAATACAACATAACCGTCATCATCGATCGTGAATACAGCTTGTTCAAGTGCATTAAGCCCAGCCTCTCCCGCAATCAATCTACCACGAAAACGCTCATTTTTTTTTAAAAGACAAACGAATTGTTCGCTGAAGATGCGAAATCAATTTACTTACAGCTTGACGTTGCTGCTCGGAAAAAGCCTTTGATCTTTTAGGTGATTAAAAACCAGATATGTCGATAGACCATTTTGCCTTGTGACATAAGCGCCAAAAATATAGCGCGCTCCCGCCGGTATTAATAGACTTGATAAAATTCGCTTTTATCAATAAATTTATCATCAATCTCGATCGTGCCCGCAGGTAAAGCCGGCTTCGTGTCTAGCGATTGCGAATCGCCCGGGGATGGGGCAACGGTTTGCGTCGGCGCGTCCCTTAAAAAAACGACTGGAAGAAGGCCGGTAGACGAGGCGTGTTGCTCGGCAAGATAACGGCGCCGCCAGGTGTACAACATGTTCGTGTTGATGCCATTCTCGCGGGCTAGCTTTGCGACCGGACACTCGGATCGCCCGCTGCTGCTGCCAGTCGATCCCGAAGCTCCCGTGGGTAATTCGGACGGCCCGCTCGACTACCCGGCTTATTCTCTGACGACTCTGACAAAGTGATGTCCATCAAATCGAGTGATGGACATCACTTTGTGACGTATTGCCGTCACCACCTACGACGGTTGGGACGAGCCGCTTACACTTTAAATTCAAGAATTTCATAATTCTCGTCAATTGACGCAATCTTACGAATCTCAATCGATGTTAATCCGTGATCGAGATCGCTCGGTTGTCTGACGTAAAATTCGTAGTTGCTGCCCGAACGCATTACAAAGCGATGCGTGGTTTTCAGATCAATATCAGCAAACAGGCGCTTGTACTCCTCCATCACTGCCACTAGGTCCACAATCTCCTTAGTGGCTAGCCCGAAGTATTTACCGGCATCGCCTGCACTACACCATTTCTTTTTCGTTTGCATGTGTTCTCTCGTGATCACAGTTATTCGCATCACACCAATTGACTTGCGATTTGTCAAGCCGCCCACCGCTTGGTTTCACTTCGCGTTTATACGATGCGCTGTTACAACTGATTGTGCGGTGCGTGCGCGCGCCTCGCCTGTCTGTCAATCGCTTATGCATTTCCCGTAGCAGTTGCTCGGGAAATTCGACGCCTGCTTTCTATGCTGCACTGTTACACCCGAAACCAAGGCAAAACCTAAAATATATAAAGAGAACTATAAAAGCAGCAGGAATGGCATATATGAAAAACAATCGCATTCACTTCAAAATGACCGATGAAGACAAGTCAATATTAGAAGAAAAATGAAAAGATTGGGATTTGACAATATGAGTGAATTCTTGCGATGCCTTATTCGAGCAGATGAAAACTATTACGCGCCAATTAGAACGAAGCTCATTTATAAAATCAAAGCAGCGTTTGACGCGTCAATTAGAGAAAAGCGAGAGTTTAGAGGTAAATGATTGTGAAGATTTCGCTACTGAACCGGCGGAGGAAAAGGTCCAGTTAACTATTTGCTCAGTGAAAAATATCACACCGGCAAAGCACGATGTGTAAAATCCGAGGTGATTTGGGAGATCCAAAACTCACTCGCGACATCATCGACAACATTCAGAATAAGAAAAAATACACTTCCGGCGTAATCGCGCTTCGAAAGAAGAAGTGTTTAGTCGAGATGAGTGGCTAAATATAATAGGCAAATTTTACTAATACATGATGCCACTCGGCAACGAGCGCATCAATTCACTATGGGTTGCGCATCATGATAAAGGATGAACTGAATTTCATTTTGTCGTTCCAAAAATCGACCTCAAAACCAATATATTTTCGCCTATTTGCTGCGATGATGAATGATCACTACAGATTTGAACAGGTGATTCCAATAGACAACGACACAGGCTTAACGATGAAAACCAGCGAACATAAATCTGGAACAGATACCGCGAAATTCAAAATGGATATTCATCGCAGAATCAAGAATGGAATTCGCCAAGGCAAAATAAAAGATCGCGTTGATTTGATCGATTGGCTAAACACTAAATCGTTTCGAATTGTAACGAAAGCTAGAGATTATTTAACTATTAATTATAATAATAAGAATTTTAGACTCTACGGCAATTTATATTCTGAAAATTCCGATTTCAAGAAAGCGGCCAACGTGCAATTCGATGCACGTTCTCGCGAAAAAAACTGGAATGGTACAAAGAGTAGAGAGGCATAAATTTTTCGACAAACGATACAATAAGGAGACACATGGAAAACGATCAATTCATCGAAATATTAAGGTCCATACTTCAAGACGTTAAAACGAACCAAAAAGCTATCCTCACTTTACAACAACACGTCAGCGCATTGCAGCAAGACTGGCAGGTATATTCAAAAACAGATGCTGAACATGCAAGTCGACCAAAAAACACAACCACTCAAAAAAAATCCTCAACAATCGAATGGTGAACTATTTGGAGAACAAACCGCGTCAATAAACGCGCTCATCGAGCAAAATGCCCAGAATTCAAGTAGCCAATCATTATCCCCAATTTCACGCGGATCGAGCGATAGCTCGTCATCAAAAGTTGCGATCGGTGTTCGTGTAACTGATCTTCTTTTAAAACTTTCCAACGAAATTGATCCGGCAAAGTAAGCTGAATTTCGAGGTCAGATCAATGCAATGCAACGCCAAATTGCAGAATTAGAGTTTCAGGAATTGCGCGCCCAAAATATTGCAGAGGATTTTTCATATCTTGAAAAACACAAGTATCCCGGCTTGGACTTTTAATGGCTACCGGTATCTACAATTCGCCTCTTTCTAATTTTCGTTTTCATTTTCGTTCTGCCTCACGGTGCTTTTCGTCTTCTGCTTCCAGTTTTCTGTACAATGGCGGACAATATATCCAGTTTTCTTCGGTCGCGTGATGTTTAAGCGGTGCAATCACAATTCAGAAGAGAAACCCGATTACAAGCAAAATTAGGAAGATTACATTATATTATTCGACAAACCATTGCGTCAATATGTGTGGATGAAACTGTTTACAGGCAATCAGTAATTAAAAATGGTGAACACTAATGCGCAGAAAGCATATCCCTGAATCTCCCTTTTATTTACATCCAATTCGCTTTTCTCGCGCTCATAATTTTCGTAAAGCTTTATCAGGAAGTCATTTTCATCCTCATGAGCCGCTTTTAATAATTCTCTTGGTCGGATATGCTCATGTTCTCGCCGCACTGATCGGACTTCTGATTTCTCAGTGCCCAGCCAGCGTCTTTCAATGTGATACTTAACAAGCCCGTATCTATAAAAAATCAATATATGATAATACAATAAAAACCCTAATTGTAGACAACATAAATGAGACAACCCCGCAAAATGAAATGAAAATAAGTGTTAGACCGATCGCCAACGAGGTCAGAAAGAACTGGGATTTACCAAAATATTCCTTATTCCTTTCTTTGAATAAAACACAAGCAAGGAATCTGAAAACAGCATGAAACTCAGCAACAACAAAAATGTTTGCGGCTTCACTGCTTTCTCAAGCATCGAAAAGAACTTATCTCTTGTAAATTCGTCTGTCGCAGCCACTGCACCCCTTAACCTTTCGCCAAAATAGAGTAGTCTTGACATTCCAATATTTTCCGCTAATTTAAGAACACAGTCATTACGAGATGTAACTTATGAAAAATAGTCGCGAGAAGCCATTACTTACTTGGGTAGAGAAAACAGCATTTGCGTTTTGCCTACTAATGTTACTGGGAGTCCTGTTTGTATGTTCACAATTAATTGACGCGGCTGCATCGCACTATTCAAATTCGGTTCAGAAATCGGCACTAATGCCGTTACAACACAGATAGTTCCCAGAGCAGTTATTAAAATCTAAATTATAAAATAGATCAATACTCGCAAGTTTTCGTCCCGCGCTTCCTCCAAATCATCCACCCAAATATCGATTAGCTCTCGAATTGACCGAAACAGCTCAACGGTTACTCTTTTTTGCACACGCTTCAATTTCGCTCTTATTTTCAGGAGAGTTTCTTTTTCTCCTGCTATTGCGGTGAATTTTATTCGAAAAAAAGCCATTCATTACAGCACCAACTAGCAGTAGCAAAGCACTAGTGGCACCCAATTAAACCTGTGCGAAGCCCTTATTTTCGCAACAGATTTATCAAATTTGTATTCAAAATACACCGAAAAAATTATAACGATTAGCAACACCCGAAGTAGATTACATCCATTAAATTTATTCGGCACCATCCTTTTCCCTTGTCTTCACCGCCCTGCGAATCTCTATTATTTGATGTATTCGCCATTTAAGTTGTCTTTCCTTGTATGTATTTCGTAATTTATCTGTTTCGTATTACATGTGTTTTGATTATTGCATAGGTACGTTCGGCTAGACGAGGCATGTTGGGTTGTGCTACTTTTCTGCGAATCCACTCACACTTGCAATAGGAACGTTACTCACACTTTTTGCTCAAAGCTTAGGTGCGGAAACGATAAATTTCTGTCCGATCGCCCGCTTCAGAATCACACATAAAAAGCCGAAAGCCGCTTTCCGAGGCGGCTTTTTAGTTTCGATGCTCCCGCCATGAATCACGATTCCATCTCCGGTTCCGACCCTGATGCGCAAAACGCAGACGCTGCTGCATTAAATGAGGTGAACCCGCTGCACCACCGCCGCATCCGCAGCTTTGTGACGCGCGCGGGCCGCGTGTCGCCGGGCCAGCAACGCGCCATCGATGAACTCGGGCCGCGCTTCGTTGTGCCTTATCAGCCGGAACTCACCGATTGGGACGCCGTCTTCGCACGGCAAGCGCCGCGCGTGCTCGAAATCGGCTTCGGCATGGGCGCGACGACGGCGGAAATCGCGGCCGTGCGTCCGGGCGATGACTTCATCGGCGTGGAAGTGCACGAGCCGGGCGTGGGCGCGCTGCTCAAGCTGATTGGCGAACAGGATTTGAGCAATATTCGCATCCTTCAGCATGACGCGGCGGAAGTGCTCGAAAACATGATCGCGCCCGCGAGCCTCGATGGCGTGCACATCTACTTTCCCGATCCGTGGCACAAGACGCGGCATCACAAGCGCCGTCTGATCCAGTCGAAGTTCGTCGCGCAACTCGTGTCGCGCATCAAGCCGGGCGGCTATCTGCATCTGGCGACCGACTGGCAGAACTACGCCGAGCAGATGCTGGAAATGTTGTCGGCGGAACCGGCTCTGGAAAATACCGCGGACACATACGCGCCGCGCCCCGACTATCGGCCCGTCACGAAGTTCGAGAAGCGCGGTCTGAAACTCGGACATAGCGTGTGGGATTTGATTTTCCGCCGCAAATAAAGCAAAACGCCACGGTCATTCAACCGTGGCGTTTTCACATGAATTCCGCGACCGCAGCGTCATTCAGCCCAGCTTAACCCGCCGCTGTAACTGACAATCAGAATCAGCAATCCAAAGCCGATGCGATACCACGCGAACGCCGAGAAATCGTGCGATACTACGTAACATAACAGCCACCGCACGCAAACGAACGCGCTGATGAACGCCGCCACCAGTCCGATGGCGAATAGGCCGAGATCGTTGACGGACAACGTCTTCCAGTACTTCGCCATTTCATAGAGCGTCGCGCCGAAGATGATCGGGATGGCGAAGAAGAACGAGAATTCCGTGGCGACGCGCCGGTCCAGCCCGAACAGCATGCCGCCGATGATTGTCGCGCCCGAGCGCGACGTGCCGGGAATCAGCGCGAAACATTGCGCCAGACCGACTTTGAGCGCATCGGCGGGCGACAGGTCATCGACTGAATGCACGTGCGGCGCGGTGTTGCGGTCATGCTGGCGCGCCTCCGCCCACAAAATGACGATGCCGCCGCCGATCAGCGCCACAGACACCGGCACTGGCGAAAACAGCACCGCCTTGATGTGCTTCTCCAGCGCGAGTCCGAGCACGACGGCCGGAATCGTCGCAATGATCACGTTGATGGTGAAGCGACGCGCGGCGGGCCGCGTGGGCAGGCCGGTCACGACCGACGCGATCTTCGCGCGATACTCCCAGCAGATCGCCAGAATCGCACCGAACTGGATGACGACGTCGAAGGTCTTCGATTGCGCATCGGTAAAGTTGAGAAGACTTCCCGCAACGATCAGATGCCCCGTGCTGGAAACCGGCAAGAACTCGGTCAAGCCTTCCACGACGCCCAGAATGAGCGCCTTAATCATCAAGATCCAGTCCATCCGTTGCCCTTGTTTGCATTTTAGCCGTGGTCAGGGCACAGCGCGCCGGATTTCGAATTACATCTCGACGATCTGAACGCGTATGCCGTTTGAAAGGACTGTGATTGTACCGGGTTCGTACGAAACTCCGGCGAATTGAAGCTCTTCCGCTTTGAACGTGTGGATGGGATAGCGATCGAGCAGTTGCGCCGCAAGCAGCGCGCCGACGGCGGCGATCTGCTGATTGTAAGGCGCGGCATCGCCGGAAAATTGCGAATCGTCGACTGTCGGCGAGACGAGGATCACTGAGCGGCTTTGCGCGTCGTAGCCGAGTTGCGTGGACAGCATGAATGCGCCGCTGACCGGGTTCGGCATGAACGGGGTGGCGAGGCACGAATCGAGGTGGACCGTAACGCGATTGCGGTCAGGTGACATGCCGACCATCGGGTTGCTCAGGACAACATCGAAGATTTGCGAGGCTGTGCGCTGGATCGGGAACTTGCGCGCGACCACATCCTGGACCTGCTGCTGTGAAAATGTGTAATGGTCCGGAATGAACGGGAAGATGTTCGCGGCATGGGCCGTCGATGCCAGCGATGCAATGTTCAAAGCGGTGACGACGAGAAACCGACGCCGGGCGGGCGCGGGGCGGTGGGTCATGCGGGGTTTCCACGGGGTTCTGCATAGTAAAGTAATCGATGAGCGGCCCATCATCATCAGGAAGCGTCAGTAAGCGCACAGTCTCGCCTTTGGACCGGCAAACGTCAATCCGGTTGCGTCTCCACCGCCAGCCTCGCAATCCACTGCAGCGCAAACTCGCGCGTCCCGCCACACATCCCACCGAAAAA
Organism: Candidatus Burkholderia pumila; assembly: GCA_001045575.1. Classification (GTDB taxonomy): domain Bacteria; phylum Pseudomonadota; class Gammaproteobacteria; order Burkholderiales; family Burkholderiaceae; genus Caballeronia; species Caballeronia pumila. The sequence continues at coordinate 6,954 of LELG01000018.1, read as the reverse complement.
CTGCAACCCGCTGCAACACTTCGGCCTGCCTTGCAACGCAGATCGTCATCCAACTGCACGCACTGCTCCCCTGCACGTTTGCCATCAGGCATGCCCGGGATCGGACTTGAAATGGAAGGCGCGATGCAGCACGCCGCGCAGCCTTCGCGGCAGGCATGTGGCTGAGACGAATCGACGGACATAACCGAAGAAGCAAGCAAATAAACATTAGAAGCGCGTATATTGTCCCACGTGCAACGCTGCGACGTTATCATGCGCGACCGGCCCGTACGGCGCCGTTAAACTTGACAAAACGTTATCAGCCATTATAAATACGCTCCTCTTTCGCCCGGACCTCCCGGACCTTCTCGAACGCTACAACGCGAATGGCCCGCGCTATATGTCTGTCGTACCTGACCGCCGTCCAGTTCACCGATTCGTTCGATCAGACGCACTACCACCGCGCCGCGAACGAAGGCGATTCGGGCGCTGCCCTGTCGCTCTACTTCCACATCCCGTTCTACGACACGGTCTGCTTCTACTGCGGCTGCAACAAAGATTGATTGCGACGAAGAATCGGGCGCTCGCCCGCCCGTATCTGGACAGGATGAAGCGCGAACTCGCTATACTATATTCAGGCCGCCCTCTTCGATACCTCGCGCCCCGTTACGCAACTGCATTGGGGCGGTGGCACGCGGACATTTCTCTCGCACGCCGAAATGCGCGAACTGATGGCCGCGACCGGCACGCACTTCACGCTCGTCCCGGACGAGCACACCGAATAGTCGATCGAAGTCGATTCGCGCGAGGCATCGGCGGAAACGATCACGTTGCTGCGCGAACTCGGTTTCAATCGCCTGCGCCTCGGCGTGCAGGACTTCGATGAACGACGTATGCAGCGTGCCGCGACGTCATCATGCGCAATCTGTTCACGCGCACCAACGCGCTGATTCTGCGCAATCCGACCGCCTTCAATTTTCTGGATGCCTGCACGCTGTTGACTGCCGTGTCATCCGCGCGGCGATGCGCCGGTGAGCCTCATGCTCGCGGGCGCGCCGAATTCCGACGCGCTGCTGTCTATTGGGCGCGCGGTGGAAGCGATGTTGGCGACGCCGCCGTTAGTGTAGATTTGCCTACGCCTTCCGGCCGATTTTTGGAGATGTGCGTTCGCGCTAGAATTCACCACGGCCTCACGCAACTCAGATACATCCTTTCGAATCGTCACGAAACAATGAACAACTCTTTACATCACTTCACGATGCATCAAGACGACCGCTCGCTGCGACGCGAGCAGCGGCTGCTGACGCTGCTCAGCTTCATCTGTCTGGGATTGGTCGGCGGCGCGCTCTATCTGCAATTCGTGCATGGCGAGGATCCGTGCCCGCTGTGCATCATTCAGCGCTACTTTTTCGTGCTGATCGCGGTTTTCGCCTTTCTCGGCGCAGGTTTCAATAACTGGCGCGGTATTGCGCTGCTGGAGAGGCTAGTCGCCATTTCCGCGCTCGGCGGGCTGATTACCGCCGTGCGGCATATTTTTGTGCAATCGCATCCCGGCTTCAGTTGCGGGTTCGATGCGTTGCAGCCCATCGTCGACAGTCTGCCGCCCGCGCGCTGGCTGCCGCAGGTGTTCAAGGTCGCAGGCCTGTGTGAAACGCCACCGTATCCGCCCATTTTCGGGTTGTCGCTGCCGCAATGGTCGCTGATTGCCTTCGCCATCATCTTCGTGCTGGTGATGATCAGCCTGCACGTGAAGCGCAAGGCGCGCTCCACGGTTTGCTGAGCACCGCTCCCTCCTCGGCGCGGACGCCAGAATAACGTCCGCGCGCGTCTTTTGCGCCGCCCCTTTTACGCATCCCCATACTCTTGATACGGGCCCGATAATATTTTCGGGAGATTGAGATGCTATGGTCGAGGCTGGATGGCGATCTACGTGCGCGCGTCCGTTTCTTGCTTCGACTCGTGAAGCAAACCGGCTCCAATCGTGTAACGCGCGCCTGATCTGTAATGTCTCGGGCAGTCATGACAACGCAAACCATCCGCCATCTTCCGTACGGCGTTTTTTTCTATATTAGCATAATGTCTGCCTGCGCCGCGCTTTCCCCTTGCTGCTGAACTGATTCCCGGTAAACTACGTTCTGCGACGACAAAACCGACGATCAACCTTATGACGAGTTCGATGCAAGTTTTGGCTAAACGACCTGCAACACCTTGCTCGCGCACGGCGATGCCGTCGTGCTCGTGACGGTCGCGCGTGTCGAAGGCTCCGCGCCGCGCGAGCCGGGCACGAAGATGATCGTCACGCGCGCGGATGCGCGCTACACCTATCGGCGGCGGCTATCTGGAGTGGAAGGCCATCAAAACCGCACGGCAAGTGCTGAAGGACGATATGCACATGCAGCGCATGCGCTGGCTCGAACGCTTCGCGCTCGGTCCGAGCCTCGGCCAGTGCTGTGGCGGTGCGGTCGTGCTGGCGTTCGAACGACTCAATGTCGGCGATCTGAACTGGGTCACGTCTCTGGCGAAACGCACGGCGCAAGGTTTATCGACGGTGCGCAGCGTTTCGTTCGCGCCGCGCGACTTTCAGGTCGTGCTGTTCGGCGCGGCGCTGATTCGCGTGCTCGCCACGCTGCCGTGCCATGTCGTCACCTCTGGGTCGATTCGCGCGACGCCGCCTTTCCCCCGGCGCAGTACGTGCCGGACAACGTGAGCATCGAACCGAACGACGTGCCCGACGAAGCCGTGGATAATGCGCGGTCCGGCACGTATTTCATCGTGATAACGCACAACCATGCCGTCGATCTCGAACTGGCCGCGCGCATCCTCGCGCGTGGCGATTTCGCGTTCTTCGGCATGATCGGCTCGTACATGAAGAAGAAGCAGTTCGAGCACCGCACCGGCTCGCGGCGCGCGGCATCGATCCCATGCAGATCGAGCGGATGGTGTGCCCCATCGGCATCGATGGAATCGTCGATAAAGCGCCCGAAGTGATCGCCGTCGTAGCAACCTGTTTAACCGAGTAGCAAAGCCCCAACAGCCTCAAGAAGAAAGCCCATGAATCCCACACTCGCCGACAAGATCGCGCGCGCGCCGAAGGCGGAGCTGCACATCCATATCGAAGGGTCGCTCGAACCGAAGCTGATTTTCGAACTTGCGAAGCGCAACAACGTGAAGTTCGCGTATGACTCCATCGATGCGCTGCGCGCCGCCTACACGTTCACCGACCTGCAATCGTTCCTCGACATCTATTACGCCAGCGCGAGCGTGCTGCTCACCGAGCAGGACTTCTACGATATGACGATGGCCTACGCCGAGCGCGCGCTCGCGGACCACGTCACGCACACGGAAATTTTCTTCGATTCGCAGACGCACACGGAACGCGGCGTGCCTATCGAAACGGTCGTTGCGGGGATCGAAGGCGCACTGGCGGAAGCGGAAACGCGCGGTTTGTCGAGCAAGCTGATTCTCTGTTTCCTGCGCCATCTGTCCGAAGAAGACGCTTTGAAGACGTACGAAAGCGCGTTGCCTTTGTTCGACAAATACAAGTATCGTTTTATCGGCGTCGGGCTGGACTCGTCGGAACGCGGTCATCCGCCGTCGAAGTTCAAGCGCGTGTTTGCGAAAGCGCGCGAACGCGGTCTCAAGCTCGTCGCGCACGCGGGCGAGGAAGGCCCGCCGTCGTATGTCTACGAAGCGCTCGATCTGCTGAAAGTGGATCGCGTGGATCACGGCGTACGCAGCATCGAGGACGCGAAACTGGTCGAGCGTCTCGCGGATGCACGCATCGCGCTGACGGTGTGCCCGCTGTCGAACATCAAGCTCTGCGTGTTCGACGACATGACGAAGCACACGCTCAAGGACCTACTCGATCGCGGCGTCGCCGTGATGATCAACTCCGACGATCCCGCGTACTTCGGCGGCTACGTCAACGCGAACTACTTCGCCATCGTCGATGCGCTCAAGCTCAACGACGACGAAGTCTACACGCTGTTACGCAACAGCTTCGAAGCATCCTTCGTCACGGAAGCGGAACGTGACGACATGATCGCGCGCCTGGACCAACACTGGAAGCAGTAAAGAGTAAAAGCAATGGAAACGACAGCAACAATCGAACGCGACGTCACCGCCATCGAGCACTTTTTCGGCATTCGCGCGGCGGGCTCGCGCACCAAGACCGAAATCGTCGCGGGCATCACGACGTTTCTCACGGCGATGTACATCATCGTCTTCAATCCGGGCATTTTGTCAGCGGCGGGCGTACCTTTCCCGGCGATGCTGACGGCGACCGTCATCGTCAGTTTTCTAGGCAGTTGCGCGAGATGGGTCTGTACGCGCGCAATCCCGTGTTCGTCGCGTTCGGCATGGGCATGAGCGCGCTGTTCACCTTCGTTATGGTGCACGGCGGATGCCGTGGCAGACCGCGCTCGGCTGCATGTTCTGGGCCGGCGTCATCTTCACGATTCTCGCGCTGTTAAACGCGCGCAAGCTCGTCGTCGATGCCATTCCGGCTAATCTACGGCATGCGGTTTCGTGTGGCATCGGGTTGTTCATCAGCCTCATTGGTCTGAGTTCGTGGTGGGCAATCCGGTGACCATCATCGTGCACTCGGCATCGCTCAATCCGGTCGTCATCACATTCCTCTGATCGGGCTTGCGGTCACCACGATTCTCGTCGCGCGTAAGATCACCGGCGCGCTAATGATCGGCATCGTGTTCACGACGATCATCGCCATTCCCATCGGCCGCTTATGGGACGAGGCACCGCGTAATGGCCCGCCGCAATCGCCACGAAGACGCTCGTCAACTGGAACGGCCTGTTTGCCGCGCCGGACTTCTCCGTGATCATGCAGCTCGATTTTCTGGGTGCGCTGAAGGTCATCTACTGGCCGTTCCTCTTCGCGATGCTATTCAGGTCCTTCTTCGATGTGCTCTCCACGTTCATGGCGATCTCCGAAGCCGGCAAGGTCTACGACCGCGACGGCAACCCGCGCAACATCCGCCAGTCGATGATGGTCGATTCCTTCTCCGCGATGATTTCCGCGCCGCTCGGCACGAGTCCGGCGAACGCGTTATCGAATCGGCGGCGGGGATTTCGGCAGGCGGGCGCACGGGTCTGGTCGCGGTGCCGGATTGTGCTTCCTGCCGTTCCTGTTCCTGTCGCCGCTCTTGTCGCTGGTTCCGGCCATTGCGACCGCCCCCGCGCTCGTCTACGTGTTCATGATGGAAACGATCACGCAGATCGAATGGCATCGCTTCGATGAAGCCATTCCCGCGTTTCTCGCCATGATCCTGATCCGCTGACCTACTCCATCACCGATTGCGTCGCGTACGGCTTCCTGGCGTTCGTCGTGCTGAATGCTTGCACCGGGCGCGGCGCGAGATCAAGCCGGCGATGTGGATCATCGCGGCTTTTGCTTTGGTACTGCTTTCGCAGTTGTAGACATCATTAGATATCGGAGACGTTGCATCATGACTCAGACCGCTTACCGCGCCCAGATTCTGACCTTCCGAGAAGATCCCGCGCATGCTGCTGACGGTGCGGTCTTCTATAAGGCCGATGGCCTTCTGATCGTCGAGGACAGCAAGGTGGCCGCGACAAGCTAGACGCCGACGCGACTGGCCACACCATGCGTGACAAGCTGATCGTACCGGGTTTCATCGACTCGCACATTCACTATCCGCAGACGGACATGATCGCGTCGTCCGCGCCGGGCCTGCTGTCGTGTGGCTCAATACGTACACATTTCCGACCGAGCGCGGCTTCGAGAATCCCGCCGTGGCGCGCGAGACGGCGGGATTTTTCATCGACGAACTGCTGGCTTACGGCACGACGACGGCGCTCATTATATTGCACGGTCTACAAGCAATCCGCCGATGCCTCTTTGCCGAAAGCGAAGCGCACAATCTGCGCATGGTTGCGGGCAAGGTGCTGATGGACCGCAATTGCCCCGAGTTTCTGCGCGACACGCCGGCAATCCGGCTACGACGACAGCGCAGAGTTGATCGCGCGCTGGCACGGACGCGGACGGCAGCATTACGCGCTGACGCCGCGTTTCGCGCCGACCTCGACGGAAGCGCAGTTGGAAGCGTGCGGTGCGCTTGCGCAGAAGCACAACGACGTGTTCATCCAGAGCGACGTGGCCGAGAATCTCGACGAGATCAAATGGGTCGAGAGCCTGTTTCCGGGGACATCACAGCTATCTCGACATTTACGATCACTACGGCTTGCTGTGCCGCCGTGCGATGTACGGGCACTGCATCTATCTCGATGACCGCGACCGCGAGCGCATGGCGGAAACGGACGCAGTGGCATCGCATTGCCCGACGTCGAATCTGTTTCTCGACAGCACGGCTTGTTCGATTTTGAGAAGGCTGGCGCGTCAAACATGCCCGTGGCACTGGCGACGGATGTCGGCAGCGGCATGTCGTTCTCCATGCTTCAGACTAGAACGAAGCGCATAAGGTCGCGCGTCTCACCGGCCATCATCTGACAGCGACGCGCATGTTCTGGCTGGCGACGACGGGCGCGGCGCAAGCGCTCGAACTCGACGACAGGATCGGTACGCTGGCTGTCGGCAGCGAAGCGGATTTCGTCGTGCTCGATCCTAACGCGACGCCGCTGATGGCGCGGCGCACGTCGCGGACGGAATCGCTGGAAGAACTGCTGTTCGCGTTCGCGCTGCTGGGCGATGATCGCGCCGTGTTCGAAACGTATGCGGCGGGTAAGTGCGTGCATTCGCGGGAACGGCGTCAGGCGGCGGAACTGGAACTGGCCGCCTGACAAGCTTTTTCTCTGGCCGACGAGAACGCCCTTCTTCACCGAAGGGCGTTTTTGTTTGAGTGTGCGCCCAGCATGCTGGGCGCACACTCGTGGGTGCAAGTTCCACCGCAAGTTGATCACAGCGAATGAAGCGAAGCGCAACTGCGAAAGGGCGACTGATTGTGGGGAGGAAGCGTGAAGCGAAACTGCGAGCCGATG
>LELG01000179.1 GCA_001045575.1 Candidatus Burkholderia pumila | reverse complement strand
GATTGGCAACCCCGTGAACAACGCGAAGTCCGTTGTGCTCACCGAGGAGGGGCTGCGCGAATCCGAACGCCTCTTCAATCAACTCTTCCCTTCCCCCTCTCAAGCAGCAAAGATTGATAATGAAACTAATTTATAACTCGTGACACTAGCACAGCCCATCCCACCAAAGGAATTGTTGGCCCGATGAACACTCCCAGGTTGTTGACCATTCTGAACCTTAGTGTGTTGACCGATGTAAGCGTGAGGGTGGGCAGGATTTTCTGCTTGAAATCGATGTCGAACAACGCCCGGCAGACTATCGATGCCAGTGACGTTTCTTTAGTTGCCCCTGCGAACTTTCCACGTGTTCCTCTGAACGGCCAACCGACCAGTATGGTGAGAATCGCATAAGCGTCCGTCTCCAGATTCTTCAAACGCATCTTCTGTAACGCCGCTTCGGTCAGGCAGCACAACATGAAGGTGTGAGGCGGAAGGGGAGAAAATTCGCCATAGGAATAGGCGTTGTATTCGCCTCGCACCGGATCGAAGGGTGTGTCGGTAATGAGGTATTCGTATTCGTTCATTCTTGTTCTCCTCAATCGCAGGACGCTATGTTCTTCTTCACATCGACCAGAACTTCAACCGTCCCAAGTTTCCACCTTTCGCACCCTGCACTGCGCATTCGCACCTTAATTGAGCAAACGAAAGCGCGACGTGTTTGATCATCAGACCACCAGCGCAAGCCTGTTCGACGCGTGAGACGATCACGTCGTTCAAAATCAGCTTCAGGAAGTCGAACGGTAAGCCGCCAGCTTTGCGTTGCACGAGCCTGACTTGCGCTATGTGCCTGCCGATAAGGGAATGGCGCAGGATGTTTGGACTCGCTCTGTCGACACAATGCACAAAGTGCATGCCCGATACAGAAGCTCGCCCTAGACCGCCGTCGGAACCAGCGTGCATCGAGGACGGCTGATTGATCTCAAAGTGCCACGACCATGCTTCGATCGATCTCGGGTAGGTGGCGTTCTGCGATTCGCCATCGATGCCGTCAACGATGACGAAGATGTCTTGTGTCATTCGAAATCTTAAGTTTGAGGCCGCGCGCCGCAAACCAAAAGGCTACTGGACCTGATATTAGTAGGGGATATGAATTGTCGTAGTTAATTCGGCTGGGCGGCAGGAGTTTCCATTGAAACATTGCCCAACAGGCGCAATAAAAAACACCTTAAAAGTCAAAGCCTTTGAGGCGTTCCCATAGTTAGCCAGAAGCAAAAAACCTACTCCTTCTCAGACCTCTTAATCAACTGCTTGATATCATGCCCCGCCCCGCCCGTCCCTGCCGCGAGCCGTGCTAAAGCCGACGCCGTCGTATCCCTTCTCACGCCGCTCTCAGGCCGGAACTGCCTGGGCAGCGCCATATAAAATGTCGCGCCACGATCCGGTGCACCTTCGGCCCAAACCTTCCCGCCATGCCGCTCGATGATGCGCCTGACATTCGCCAGCCCGATGCCCGTGCCATCGAACTGTTCGTTCAAGTGCAGACGCTGGAACACGCCGAACAGCTTGTCGACGTAACGCATGTCGAAGCCCACACCGTTATCGTGCACGAAATACACTTCGTATCCGACGAGTTCACCCGTGCCCGCCTGTGCACCGATATGAATCTCCGGCAGCTTGCGCTGCGCACTGAACTTCACCGCATTCGCAATGATGTTCGTGAACGCGACATGCAGAAACACATGATCGCCTTCGATGGACGACAGCGTATCCACTTTCCACTTGATGCGCGCCAAAGCCGCTTCATCGATATCGCTCTGGATAACGTTGTGCACGAGCTGATATACATCCACCTTATGCGGGCGCAGCGCCGCGCGGCCGAGTTGCGCGAACGACAGCAGATCGTCCACAAGCCGTCCGCCGAACCGCGCGGATGTCACGATGCGGTCGAGATAGCTGCGTCCGCGCTCCGATAACTTTTCGCCGTCCATCTGGCGCAGCAGGTCGGCAAAGCTCACGATATGCCGCAACGGCGCGCGCAAATCATGCGAGACGGTGTACGAAAAACCTTCGAGTTCGTGATTCGCGCGTCCAAGCTCGGTTGCGAGTTGCGCAATTTTTTCCGCACGCCGCAGCACGATACCCAGCACCGCCGCGCGAAATTCCAGCGCGATTTCACGCTCCGCAGGCCGCCACGGCAGTGAGCGGTTGCGCACGACATCGGTCCACGTATCGAAGCTCATGCGCGGCGACAGCGAGGTCGCCAGGCCCGTGAGCTTCGCGCGCGGATCGCCGGCCCATTCGACCGTCTGCACGACTTCGCGGCGGAACCAGATCACATAATTGCGGTAAATCTTCGAAATCGATAACGCCAGAAAGCCTGCGACTTCCGCCGAATCACGCAGCGCCGAACACTCTTCCGATGCGCGATCCGACATCACCACGTCTTCGCTCTGATTGTCGAGCCAGTCCACGAGCGCGGTGACGCTGTGCTCCGAAGGCGTCACGCCGATCAGCGACGTACGTCCCTCGAAAATCACTGCCGTGCCCGATGAGCGCGTGAAGCCGAGCAGGTCGTTGGCATCGTTCACCAGCGCTTCGACAAAGCTGTCCGTGTTCGTCGCCATCGACGACAAAAGCTTCGACAGCATGCGCCGCAACTCCAGCCGATAGTGCGCTTCCGCCTGCGTCTCGCGCGCCTCGATCTGCAAGGACACGATCTGCGCGACATGCTCGCACGCCGTGCGCACTTCGAACGGCGGCAGACGCGGCGTTTCGTGATGGCAGGAGATCAAGCCCCAGAGTTTGTCGTCGACGAGAATGGACATCGACATGGACGCGAGCGTGCCCATGTTGCGCATGTATTGCAGATGCACCGGCGACACGCTGCGCAGCGACGCGTAGGTGAGATCGGTCGGGCGTCCGGTTGTCGGATGCCGTTCGGGCACGAGTGGCGCGGCTTCGTAATTCGCATTCGAAATGAGCCGGATGCGATTGCGCCGGTACAACTCGCGCGCCTGCGCCGGAATGTCGGACGCGGGGAAGAACTGGTTGAGATACGACGGATAGCCCGGTTCGATGGCTTCGGCCAGCACATGCCCGTGGCCTTCCTCATCGAACTGATAGACGAGCGTGCGCCTGAACCCGGTGATGCGCTGAATCTCGTCCGCCGCGAACTGGCAAAGCTGCTCGACGGTGCGCATCGATTGAACTTCGGTGACGAAGGAGCGCACCAGCGGGTACATCGTCGCAAACACGTCGGCGGTGTCCTGCGCGGGTTCGGCCTCCACGAAGTACAGCCCGTCATGGCGATGCACGACGACCGCGAACGGCCCGTGCTGCGTCCATCCGTCGATGATGACGTTGCCTACGTGGATGGTCATGCCGTCGCGTGTCAGACGCTTGAGGCCGGCGCGCGCATGCTCGTCGGCGTGATGGCCGATGAGCGTTTCAATCGGCTTGCCCAGACATTCCTGCGGCGAGACCCGCGCGAACTGTTCGATATTGCCGCTGACCTGCAACACCTTGCACTGATCGTCGACGCTGAAGAGCACGCCATGCGGCTGAATGCCACCGGGAATGTGGATCGGCTCGCGTTCGCATTCGACTAATGCGGAGGCGTCGAGCGTCTCGCCGGTGACGTCTACGGTAGAATTTTTGTCCATCATCGTCTTGGAGTGCGCGCCGGCGCGTGTGGCCTGACGCGGAAATGGGTCGTGCAGGTGATTTCTACCTGGCATCGAATGGCACCCAGTCATTTCTACGTGACGGCGCGACTCAAACCAGGCCTGACGGTGATGCAGACAGTCAAACACAAATTGTAAAGCCGCATGGCGTATCCCTGCACTGGAAATGATCGCGCTAATAGCGCGTTGTGTGCAATGATCGTTCCGCGTCGCCATGTTTCGCCAAACCTTACCGTTCGATGCCGTACACGCGTGCCGCACCGCACGCTGATAGCATGAGTAGCCCTGCCGCCTGATTCATGGAAGCGCATGACACGTTCGACGGATGGCCCTATCGTTATGTTGTTCCGCGCGGGCGCATTGTGTGCCGCCACGGCGCACGCGCAGTCGTATCGCGATGTCGTGCCGATCGCGCCGCCCGCCGCTCCGCGTTCCAACGTACCCGAGCCGCCAGCGCCCGCCGTCGATGATTTGCAGCGCGCGGCGGTAAGGTCGCTGCGTGGCATTGCGTGCGTGGCTTCATCGTCTTCATCAGCGTCTTCGGGCAACGAAGGCACGCATTTCGCCAATGGCGCGATCTCCGCAACCAACGTTCCTCTGCTCGACACCGCGTTCCTCAATACCTTCGCCCCGGATATCGGTAAGCCTCTGACCTTCGCGCGTCTCTCGGAGATGCGCCGCGCCGTCGTTGAGCGTTACCCGCGAAGCAGGCCATCCCCTCGTCGATGTCTTTGTGTCCGAGCAGGACGTGTCGGGCAGCGTGGTGAAGAGCGCGGTTACGAGCCAGCCGTACGCCGCGCAGGGCGACCGCGGCTGGAACGTGCAGACCGAACTGCGCGCGTCCGCCATATCGCTTGGCATCGCGGCCATGCAGATCTTCGTTTTCTTCGATGCGGGGCACGTGTGGAATAGCATCGCGGAGGCGGGGGAGGTGAACAATGCGTCGCTGGCGAGCGTTGGCGCGGGCTTCCGGTTTCAGGTCGGGCGCTTCGTCAGCGTGTGTGGGACGTATGGGTTTTCCCATTGAAGGCGGTCGTGCTGAATGGGTCTAAAGCGCCGCTGGAGGAGATTTTTGTGGTGATAGTTACGTAGGAATCGTTCCATAGGGGCGGATTTTTCCGAGACTCGAAACTCTCCGATGTGTGCCGGACAGCGTGGTGCATACCATCGCGCCGCTATCAACTCTGGCACATAACGATGTTTACCACTACGCTCCAGACCGGCGTTCCCGCGAAAACGAACCGGCTCTTCAACAAGGACAGGACACTGCTCGCTGCCAGCGTGCTGGCTCTGCTGGCAGCATGCGACGCCGGTACCTCGATACCGGCGGCGTCCAGCGGCGCGGACGCCCGTGCGCAACTCCCGGGTTCGGTCCAGCGCGCAGCCTTGCTCGGCGATTCGTCCGCCGGCAGCACGGGCCCCGCACTTCAAATCGCCACGTTGCCGACGATCGACTCAACGTCATGACACACGCTCGCCAGCCCGACCATCCCCGGTCAGCAACGCTATTCCAACGACCACACCGTAATCAAGGGCGGTGACGGCAACTGGCACGTCATCGGCATCAACAGCAACGGCGGCGGCGACACCGAGACCGCGCTCTATCACACCATCCTGTCGAATCTGTATCCGCCGAAGCCGGTCGCAAACACCAGCGTCTATAGCGATCTCGACGCCAACGGACAGGCCGCGCCCGTCGGGCAGTATCACGACAGGAACGGCACGCCTTGCACGGCGTGGGCGCCATCGTCGATATCAATGTCGGCGGCACGGTCTATCTTATCTACTGTATCACAGTGACCGCGGCAACAATAACTTCTGCTCGCGCCAGGCCTCGCGTCTCGAAATCCTCAAATCGACGGATCCGACGTTGCGCACGTGGACCTCGGTGAACAGCTATCCGACGCAAACATCGCCCAACTCGGCGGTCAAGTTCAACCTCTCGGTCAGCGGCACGCCGTCCGACATGACCAATCCGACCGCCCTTTACAACACCGGCAGCCAACGAATTCTGCGATCCGGGCATCTTCCGCGACGACGACGGCACGTTCCTGCTGTACACGACAGCGTACAGCCGCAGCCTCAATCACTCCGTGGTGGCGGTCTATTAGTTACGCGACAGCTGAGCTGGACTTACGCGGGCGCGGCGCTGACGCTGACCTCGGGCGCGACCGAGGTGTCCTGGGCGGCGAGGGAATCGCCGTACGTCTTCAAGCGCGATGGCTGGTATTACCTGTCCTTCACGGACACGAACTCGGGAAGCGCAAGCTACGAAGATACGATCCTTCTGCGCTAGAAGAATCGCCTCAGCTTCGGCATCTACGATGGTTCAACGCTTTCCAGACCCGGCTCCGCCTTCGTGGAGCGGTTCAAGGTTCATGCGCCCGAATACATGCAGGACGACAACGGGCAGTGGTACATCACGACCTGCGGCTGGGCCGGCATATCGTCGATCCCGCAGGCGCGTCAGGCCGTGGAGATCGCAAAGCTCAACTTCGCATCGGCGGTGCCGACGAACGGACGCCAGGCGTGGTATCCGCTCGATCAGGCCACGGTGGTCACGGACACATCGGGTAACGGCAACGATGGAACACTCGTCGACGAGACCTGGCCGATGAGCGGCGTTATCGGCAGCGCATTGCGGATTGCGGGCACGGGCTACATGGCGGTCGGACCGCTGCCCATGACCGGAGACTTCACCATTGACGGCATACCGGTGACGTGGAAAACCCCGACAAACACCGACGGCCTGTTCGTGACGAACGAGCGCTACGATCTCAACTTATTCGACGCGCGTCCGCGTTTCTTCAACGGATTGGGCGATGTTCTAGTGTCGTCGACTCCCATGGTGGCCGGCCACGCCGCGCATATCGCGCTGAAGCGGCAAAACGGCCAGATATCGCTCTACATGACGGCAGCAAGGTGGCGCAGGGAACGTTCGCCAACACGATCACCTTCGCAGGCATTGGCCTGCCCGCTAATGGGCACGCTCAACGGCGGGATCATGAAGTCCATCTCTACAATCGCGCGCTGGCCGACTCGGAAATCGGTCAGCTCGCCGCGTTGCAGACGCCCACGAACGGCCTGACCGCCCGCTGGGGCTTCGAACTGAACGGCGACTCGGACAAGTCGGGCAAGAACCGCACGGGTACGCCGGTCGGTACGACCGCACCCGCCACCGGGCTGGCAGGCGACGCCTTGTGGCTAACCGGCAACGGCTACATGTCCGTCCCGCCGCTCGCGCTGAACGGCGATTTCACCGTCACGCTGGATTCGTTCGGCCTCACGACGTCGGGTTCGCTTAATGGCGCGCTGAACGAAGTCCATGTGTATGACCGCGCGTTGAGCGGCGCGGACCTGGCCAATCTCGCGCAAACCGCAGTGCGATAAGGTCTTGTGCTGAGTCATGCGCGCCGTGCATGAGCGACTAGTCCATTGAACCAATGGAATTGCACTGATCATAACAGTATGGTCAAAATGAATCTGACTGAAGCCGAGCGCGAAGAACCGCTGTCGATGCAGCGCAGCCGAACGATGGCCATTGGCCAGGTGGGGCGAGCGCGGTTGATCCTGCGGGGCCTCGCGCGGGGCGATCATGAACGAACTGCGATGCAATTCGCGTTTCATTACCATATGGCAAACCCGTTTTGCCGGTGAGCGTCTGGCGGGCCTGTACGGCAGGCACCCGGGTCGTGTGCCAC
>LELG01000178.1 GCA_001045575.1 Candidatus Burkholderia pumila | reverse complement strand
CACGATAGCGCAACCAGCGCGCGCCCAACGCTTGAGATGCGCCTACCGCCTCCGCTGCTTTCTCACTTGTAATGCCAGTCGCGATCTGTTGCCAAAACCGCCGCTCGATCTCATATCCAAGTGATGGCGCACCCGGCCAGTACATCGCTCTTCGGCCTGTCAACCGATACATCTGCTTTGCACTTCGTCCCATGCAACATCTCCTTGATCAAAGGTGTTGCGACGACGACCGGTTGAATCCGCCCTTGATGCAAAGACACGAAGCTTCAAACGCTCAGACTGCGGGCCCGCGATCCAGACGATAGCGGCGCACGTCGTTTAAGTGGTGATCCACGCCGGTTTGTACACAGTGATCAGGATCGTAAGCAGGGAACAAGGCTTCGCCCGCGCCGAGCAGAATCGAACCGCACATGAAGGCAGGCGGCACCGCGATGGGTCCGCTGACAAGCACCATTTCCAACAGAACGGTCGAGCCGCAAGCCGCAGCGACGGCCGCGCCCGAGGTCACGAAGCCGTGACCGAGGATGAACGTGAACAGGTTGCGCGGCAGGTAAACGTTGGACAATCGCTGCAAAAACGTCGATGCCGCCACCGGCAGCGCGCCGAACAGTAGCCAGGTCGTGGCGACGGCAGGCCAGGTCGCATCGAGCACGACGGCCGCTAATCCCGTGCTCGCCGCCGTGCCGATGGGCGCGAGGCGCCAGTCGAACAGGGTGACCATGAGCATCGCGCCGAGCAGATGAATGACGGGGCCGTCATCGAACCATGCATTGCACGCCCACAACACCGTGACCGCGACGATTGTGCCGAGCCAGACGTGCTGAAGCGTTGCGTCCTGCAAGCGGCTGAAGGGACGCTGGATCAGGACGAGCGCGAGCAATCCTGCGGCGGCGATCCAACTGCCGACGTTAGCCAGAGCGGTAGCGGTGTGTAGAATCCCCCTGCCTTACATATTACCCGTTGCACGAAAACACATGTGCAATCGACGGGCCCGTCGGCGTCGTTTGTTGCTAGAACGATGAGGGCGGCTGTGCGGCCATATGGGCAAGGGCGTGGTGTCGCGATCCGTCAGGGACGGGTAATTGGCGCACTTTTCGCGCAGGGCACGACGTTGGTTTCCGGGGTTTCTGCGGCGGGCTGGCACGCGGCGTCGTTTGCGCGTGCTTCGCTCGCCTCGCTGCCGTTCGGCTGTTCCGCGCCGGGTTCCGTCTCCGGCTGCGCGGTTTCGCTTGCTGCGGCCGCTGCAATTTCCTCATCGGCACGCAGAATTTCCAGATGCGACGCCTGCACACCGTTGTAAATCGCGACCGCTGCAGCATGGTTCGGTTGCCCCGAGTTGCTGAAAGACGCCTGCAAGATGAACCTTCACGGTTCCCTAGCTGATGCCTAGCACCTTGGCGATCATCTTGTTGGTGCTGCTCACCATGTGGACGCAGCGCATGATCTGTTGCTGACGCGGCGAAAGATTCAGATTGGCTTGCATGAAACGCGCCGGCATGGCCTTGTCCTGCGGCAGTAACTCGCGGCCGAGCGCGACATCGATGATGTCGGGTGGAATGTAACGCCTGCCGATCATCACCATTTCGAACGCACACAGGATAAGCAGCGGATTGAGCGCCCGCGGTGATGCCCGTCGCGCCTGCCGCCAGCAGCAGGAACACCTGCGATGCAGTCGGTTTGACAACAGCGGGGACGCCCGCCGATTGGCTGACCAGACGTTGCAACTCGATCAGGATGCGTCGCCGATGTCCAGTCGATCACGATCATGTCGGGCCTGCCGCGCTCGTGCGCAACATGCGCCTCGCGCCAGTCCGTCGTTTCGTTGAACTGCGCCTGGCGCGTCACCCGACGCAGCAACGTTTTCAGGCCCGCCCGGCGCTCCGCGTCCGAACCGATGAAATTGATTTTTATGCCTTGACCTCGTTTGAACCCACCCGACGCATTCCGTCAGGATCCGTCGTCAGCCATCGCGGTGACGACAGCGGGATCATGACAAAGCTGGAGCGTTTGTGCCTCTTATCATCCGAACGGCATAGGCATAAATGCACAAAACCCCCGCTAAATAAAGGAGTTTTGTGGTTACTTCATGCATTTATCGACTGCTTGATGTCAGTGAAAATGCGGTTGTGCCGGCTCGGCGTCCTCAGGCATTTCCGCATGCACGATCTCGCCGAGCGGATCGGCATACAACGGCACGCCGCAGTCGTCGCAGAACTCGGGTTCGAAGCGGCCCGAGTGCCGGCGCACATCAGTAACGCCTGCTTTCTTGAGCAGTTCGACGATTTTCTCCACGGGGCCGTTCATGCCTTCGAGTTCAGCGGTGTCCTCATCCATGCCGATTTCGCCGTTTTCGCGTCCGTACAGCGGCCAGACCACGCCGTAGATGACGTCGTTACTGCCACGGCGCATGAAGCCGATCCGGTATTCATCGATGCGATGCTCGCCGAATCCTGCAATGACGGCGCGCAGTTCCTGTGGCGCGGTGCCTAGCGTGTCGAAGAGGTAGCGGACGGCAGTCCGGACCGTGTGAGGACGTACTTTCTCATCGGCATTACGGCAAGCAGAGTAGTAGGCATCAGGCAGCAAACATTCGAACTCGCAGCCTGGAAGGATGACGGCGAAGTTCGGTCCGCCTTGTGACGACCATTGTTCGAGGCACTGACTGCGTTCGACCCGGCTGCCGCTTTCATCTTCCTGCCAGCGGAAAAATGCATTGCCTGCCGGGACGACGACGATCGCCAGCAGGAAACGCGGGTCTGCGAGAATCGGCGATGTCTCGGGTAGATCGGACAGATTGAGGCGTGCGGCTGCACCGCCGAGCGCGGTTTGCGTCAATTGCTGCGCGAGCCGTGCCGTATCGACGTGATGGCGCGGCAACTGATCGATGCTGAAGAGATACGGCGCTACCGCCAAGCGCGCGCCGGCCGCGAGTACGTGCGCCTGCAACTGGGTGCGCAGGGCGTCGACGGTATCACTCTTGAGCGTGCCGGAGGGAATGGCGTATCGCGTCCAGGCGAGCACAGGTGCGGCAATCAGCAGCGCTTTGTGCGGCGCGCCGTCGATTTCGACGCGGAACGATTCGCTGTGCGTCTCGGCCATGTCGGCGAGGGCGCCGTAGGCATCGGCATGATTCTGCTGAAGATGATCGAGCGCAGCATCGAGCGTGGTTTGATTGCCATTACGCACAAGTTTGGCGATGAGCGTGTCGAGGCGAGCTTCCCAGAAGCGATCTTCGACACGGCTGCCCGACGCGAAGAGCGCGAGCGAGAGACTGACGAGTTTGTCGGCGTCCGGGGGAATACGTTTTGCGATTCGTGAGCGCATATCAGTACAAGTTAATTGGGGAAATGAATCTTCGATTATAGTCCCTTGGCTGCGTGGATCACCACGCCACGCGGCGTTGCGAACGCTGATAGCCATCCGGAATGATGTATGTGCCGTGAGGGCGTCTGCAGCACGATGAAAATTTCTCCCCCTTGCATCCAGCCGATCGGATCACTAGAATTCCGTTCCTTCGCGTTTCGATGAACGCGAAGGAATCGGGAGAGAGTGGTTTCGAGCAATGAGCTTTTGAGCAGTAGTGACTCGAAAGCGCGGTCAGCGAATTGAAGATAATTTCACAAACTTGTTGACACGCTGCGAAACGTTCTTAATAATCTCAACTCTAAGTGCTGCTGATGCGGTGGCGCAAGACGGTAGCGAAGTTGGTCTTGTTTGGTCTTGCGATGTGCTCTTTAAAAAAACGGCCGATAAGTGTGGGCGCTTGATGGCGAGTGCGGTTGCGGTGCTTAGGCGCTGCAGCAAAAGCCAAAAGTATCAAGGGTCTCACACGAAGTATCAGAGGAAGGTTTTTCCATCTCTGGATGGAATAAATCATCGTCAGTACGTTGAGTGAGCGACCGGGTTCATGGAACCCGAAAACAGTAACAGGCATTGAACTGAAGAGTTTGATCCTGGCTCAGATTGAACGCTGGCGGCATGCCTTACACATGCAAGTCGAACGGCAGCGCGGACTGCGGTCTGGCGGCGAGTGGCGAACGGGTGAGTAATACATCGGAACGTGTCCTGTAGTGGGGGATAGCCCGGCGAAAGCCGGATTAATACCGCATACGACCTGAGGGAGAAAGCGGGGGATCTTCGGACCTCGCGTTATAGGGGCGGCCGATGGCAGATTAGCTAGTTGGTGGGGTAAAGGCCTACCAAGGCGACGATCTGTAGCTGGTCTGAGAGGGCGATCAGCCACACTGGGACTGAGACACGGCCCAGACTCCTACGGGAGGCAGCAGTGGGGAATTTTGGACAATGGGGGCAACCCTGATCCAGCAATGCCGCGTGTGTGAAGAAGGCCTTCGGGTTGTAAAGCACTTTTGTCCGGAAAGAAAACTTCGTCCCTAATATGGATGGAGGATGACGGTACCGGAAGAATAAGCACCGGCTAACTACGTGCCAGCAGCCGCGGTAATACGTAGGGTGCGAGCGTTAATCGGAATTACTGGGCGTAAAGCGTGCGCAGGCGGTCTGTTAAGACCGATGTGAAATCCCCGGGCTTAATCTGGGAACTGCATTGGTGACTGGCAGGCTTTGAGTGTGACAGAGGGGGGTAGAATTCCACGTGTAGCAGTGAAATGCGTAGAGATGTGGAGGAATACCGATGGCGAAGGCAGCCCCCTGGGCCAACACTGACGCTGATGCACGAAAGCGTGGGGAGCAAACAGGATTAGATACCCTGGTAGTCCACGCCCTAAACGATGTCAACTAGTTGTTGGGGATTCGTTTCCTTAGTAACGTAGCTAACGCGTGAAGTTGACCGCCTGGGGAGTACGGTCGCAAGATTAAAACTCAAAGGAATTGACGGGGACCCGCACAAGCGGTGGATGATGTGGATTAATTCGATGCAACGCGAAAAACCTTACCTACCCTTGACATGGTCGGAACCCTGCTGAAAAGTGGGGGTTCTCGAAAGAGAACCGGCGCACAGGTGCTGCATGGCTGTCGTCAGCTCGTGTCGTGAGATGTTGGGTTAAGTCCCGCAACGAGCGCAACCCTTGTCCTTAGTTGCTACGCAAGAGCACTCTAGGGAGACTGCCGGTGACAAACCGGAGGAGGATGGGGATGACGTCAAGTCCTCATGGCCCTTATGGGTAGGGCTTCACACGTCATACAATGGTCGGAACAGAGGGTTGCCAAGCCGCGAGGTGAAGCCAATCCCAGAAAACCGATCGTAGTCCGGATCGCAGTCTGCAACTCGACTGCGTGAAGCTGGAATCGCTAGTAATCGCGGATCAGCATGCCGCGGTGAATACGTTCCCGGGTCTTGTACACACCGCCCGTCACACCATGGGAGTGGGTTTTACCAGAAGTGGCTAGTCTAACTGCAAGGAGGACGGTCACCACGGTAGGATTCGTGACTAGGGTGAAGTCGTAACAAGGTAGCCGTATCGGAAGGTGCGGCTGGATCACCTCCTTTCTCGAGCTTCGCACATATCTATTAAGCGCTCACGCTTATCGGCTGTGGTTTGAGAAACAGGCTAAGGGTCTGTAGCTCAGTCGGTTAGAGCACCGTCTTGATAAGGCGGGGGTCGTTGGTTCGAATCCAACCAGACCCACCACTAGTCAGGCGCACAGACGCTCAGACACAGGGGGATTAGCTCAGCTGGGAGAGCACCTGCTTTGCAAGCAGGGGGTCGTCGGTTCGATCCCGTCATCCTCCACCAATCTTCAGGCAATTGAATGCTTTGCATTGGCGATTGCTAGCCAGTTGATGGAAGTACACCTGTCGGCTAAACGTTCTTTAACAATCTGGAAGAAGTAGTAAAGAGAGTGATGAAAGCACACTTAGAGATGGGTGTGAGTAAAAACTCAGGGTAGTGATTGTATCAAATATGAAAAGTGATCTTTAAGATGACTTGGAATACGGCACAACGCGAATACTCAGCCTATGACGGATTGTGGAAGTGAAGCGCAAGCTAAACAGACACCCTCGTTATAGGGTCAAGCGAACAAGTGCATGTGGTGGATGCCTTGGCGATCACAGGCGATGAAGGACGCGGTAGTCTGCGAAAAGCGGCGGGGAGCTGACAAACGAGCTTTGATCCGCTGATGTCCGAATGGGGAAACCCGGCCCGTATGGGTCACTCTTAGCTGAATACATAGGCTATGTGGAGCGAACGCGGTGAACTGAAACATCTAAGTAACCGCAGGAAAAGAAATCAACCGAAATTCCCAAAGTAGTGGCGAGCGAAATGGGATGAGCCTGTACTCTTTATCTGTATTGTTAGCTGAACGCTCTGGAAAGTGCGGCCATAGCAGGTGATAGCCCTGTAAGCGAAAACAGTGTGGAAGAACCAAGTGTACGACAAGTAGGGCGGGACACGTGAAATCCTGTCTGAAGATGGGGGGACCATCCTCCAAGGCTAAATACTCGTGATCGACCGATAGTGAACCAGTACCGTGAGGGAAAGGCGAAAAGAACCCCAGGAGGGGAGTGAAATAGATCCTGAAACCGCATGCATACAAACAGTCGGAGCCTGGAAACGGGTGACGGCGTACCTTTTGTATAATGGGTCAGCGACTTACGTTCAGTAGCGAGCTTAACTGACTAAGGCAGGCGTAGCGAAAGCGAGTCCGAACAGGGCGATCAGTTGCTGGGCGTAGACCCGAAACCAAGTGATCTATCCATGGCCAGGTTAAAGGTGCGGTAACACGTACTGGAGGACCGAACCCACTAACGTTGAAAAGTTAGGGAATGAGCTGTGGATAGGGGTGAAAGGCTAAACAAACTTGGAAATAGCTGGTTCTCTCCGAAAACTATTTAGGTAGTGCCTCGTGTGTTACCTTCGGGGGTAGAGCACTGTCATGGTTGTGGGGTCCATTGCGGATTACTACGCCATAGCAAACTCCGAATACCGAAGAGTCCAATCACGGGAGACAGACATCGGGTGCTAACGTCCGGTGTCAAGAGGGAAACAACCCAGACCGCCAGCTAAGGTCCCAAAGATTGGCTAAGTGGGAAACGAAGTGGGAAGGCTAAAACAGTCAGGAGGTTGGCTTAGAAGCAGCCACCCTTTAAAGAAAGCGTAATAGCTCACTGATCGAGTCGTCCTGCGCGGAAGATGTAACGGGGCTCAAGCCAGTCACCGAAGCTGCGGATGCACGCATTAGCGTGTATGGTAGGAGAGCGTTCCGTAAGCCTGCGAAGGTGCGTTGAAAAGCGTGCTGGAGGTATCGGAAGTGCGAATGCTGACATGAGTAGCGATAAAGGGGGTGAAAAGCCCCCTCGCCGTAAGCCCAAGGTTTCCTACGCAACGTTCATCGGCGTAGGGTGAGTCGGCCCCTAAGGCGAGGCAGAAATGCGTAGCTGATGGGAAGC
>LELG01000177.1 GCA_001045575.1 Candidatus Burkholderia pumila | reverse complement strand
AGGCCCTGGCCCTGTGCAAAAAGCAATGCTATCTCTTCTCGCTCAGCGAACGACAAGTATCGACCAGCGATAGGTTTCGACATGAATAATGGCATGCCGCCACGATAGCGCAACCAGCGCGCGCCCAACGCTTGAGATGCGCCTACCGCCTCCGCTGTTTTCTCACTTGTAATGCCAGTCGCGATCTGTTGCCAAAACCGCCGCTCGATCTCATGTCCAAGTGATGACGCACCCGGCCAGTACATCGCTCTTCGGCCTGTCAACCGATACATCTGCTTTGCACTTCGTCCCATGCAACATCTCCTTGATCAAAGGTGTTGCAACGACCGGTTGAATCCGCCCGTATAGCCCGATGTTCATACACTGGCGTTACTGTGTAATCGCTTCTGCTCTGGAAAGACGCCATGTCCACGATCCTTTTCGATGCCCTGCCCGCCGCCGCGCTGTTTGCGATGGCCACATCCATCACGCCTGGTCCGAACAACACCATGCTGCTCGCATCCGGCGTGAACTTCGGTTTGAAGCACACGGTGCCGCACATGCTCGTCATCAGCGCGGGCATGGCCTTGCTTTCGCTCGCCGTGGGTCTGGGTCTCGAGCAGGTGTTCGAGCGCTTTCCGTGGCGCTATATGGCGCTCGAAACAGCGAGCGTGGTGTATCTGCTGTATCTCACGTGGAAGAGCGGCACGTCGTCGAAAGTACAGATGTGCGAGGGCGAGCGCCGCCCCATGCGTTTCCATGAAGCGTTCGCCTTCCAGTGGATCAATCCCAAAGCGGGGATGATGATGGTGCTCACCGCCGCGACCACGATTCATTTGCACACGAGTCTTTTGCTCAATGCCGCGTTGATGGCGATGGTGTTCTCGTGATCGGCCTGCCGTGTATCACCCCGTGTAGGCGGGCGTTCGGCACCTCGCTGCGCCGCTTTCTCGCCGATCTGCGCTGGCTACGCGCGTCAATATCACCATGGCCGTACTGCTCGTGCTGTCACTCTATCCGATCGTTGCGCGTTTGCTTGCATGATCCGAGGCGCATTGCGCTGCATCGCAACAAAATATCGATTGATTTTTTTGCGCTTTTCGGCGTGCCGGGACCGGTGCATACTGGTCCGGCACGCTCGTCAAGCACTCAACTTTTCAGCGTGTACGTGTCTTGCTTGCTCGTTGGTTCGCGTCGATGTCCGGCGCGCCTTTGAAATCCGTTCATCAAGGAGTACGCCATGTCTGGAGCCAATCGCCCATCCGGTCCCGCCACGCGCAAATCCCTCGACCTTGCCGATCAGATCGAGCGCGATGAGCTGGAGAACAATCTGCCGGATGCGTTCAACAACATTGACGACGAAGACGACGTCGATGACGAGACCGACTCCGATCGCACGCTAAGCCGTTAGCCAACGACCGTTCAACACCGAGATAACACCGCATATGCAGTGTTTTTTGTATTTTGGTACGTTAGGCACGGTGGTTGCTTAATGCCTGCTGCCGTCACAGAACGATGAGCGATGGCGACGGCTTCAGGTTTCAGTCGCACATGCGAATCAACCATCCAACCGACCACCGTAGGAGGCTTCATGCTCCGTTACGCTGTCATCTTCTTCATCATTGCGATCATCGCTGCCTTCTTTGGCTTCGGGGGCATCGCAACGAGCGCGGCGGAAATCGCCAAGATACTGTTCTTCATTTTCATCGTCATCTTCCTTGCGACGCTTCTCTTGGGCATATTCAGGCGATGACGCTTTGACGTTTGAGCGCGCGAGCTTTTGGGCTCGCGCGTTTTTTTATTTGGACAATTTATTTCGATATCCGTATTACTTTGCATCGAGCCGGATCATCTGACCGTGTTCGAGCATCGTGAAGGCATCGGGCGACAGTCCAGCCTGGCGCACGGCATCGGCAAGAAGACGAGGCGGATCGTCGGCGAGTTCGAACGAGCCCCAGTGTATGCCGATGGCTTTCTTCGCATGCACATCTTCTCTTCGAAAATGCGCACGGCTTCCGCAAGATTGACGTACTGCTGATGCATGAATCAGCGCGAGATCGAAGCTGCCGAAACGCGCGCCAATATCGCGGAAATCCGGCGAATAGCCGGTGTCGCCCGCGAAGTAGAACGAGGTACGGATACGCAGCGCCTTCGGCGCATCTTCACGACCCAGCCGCCCCATAACGTCTCCGATCGATCGAACAACGTGCGCGCGGACCAGTGCTGGCTTGGCACGAACCAGATATCGAGTCCCGATGCGTGCGTTTCATCGCTCCAGTCGAGTTCTTCGACGTTCGTGATGCCGACATCGTTCATCCATTTCCTGATGCTGAGCGGCACAAGAAAACGCGGTGCACCGCCCGCCTGACAGATGATCGTAGTGATTGTGCGAGATCAGCACGATATTGATGCGCGGCAATTCGTTGAGCGTCAAGTCAGGCGGCATCTTTCGCTTCGGTCCCGCGAACGAAACCGGCGATGTGCGCTCCGAGAACTGCGGATCGCACAGAATGTTGACGCCCTTGATCTGCAAGCGCAGTCGCGTGACCGATCCACGTCAGCGTATCCACGCTGCGATTCGCCTTGAGCCACGCGACATCCGAGTGCGCCATGGAAAAATGATAGCCGTTCGCAGGCGGCTTCGGCAAATCTTGCGTCCAGCGTTCCCACCGCCACTTCCAGACGGAGCCGCGTGGTTCGTTACTGTAGTTATTCTCGAACGCACCGGACGATGTGCGCCTTGCATGATGCAGCGGCTGCGGGTCCGAAGGCATGGCGGCCTCTTCACCGCGCGCCACGGTGCCGCCCGAGCAACCGGCCAGCATGGCGAACGCAATCAACGTGGAAATCGGACGAAAACGGCGCATGGAATCCCTGGATTATTAATGGAGAACCTCATTCGATTGTACGGAATGTAGGAAAGATCGTCCTTTTGTACAATTTGCTGCACGCGCACCTTGCATAACGCGCAAGCTTTCTCATGCAACGCCCGGCCCGCTGGCCAATCGCACGATCGTCTGATGGTCTGATGAATGCGGCCCGCTTCTTGCGTTGTTTTATGTCGCCCCATCGCCCAAAATCGGCTAACTGAAAATTCAACAACGACGCGCACTCGAAGTGACAACGAAGTCGAACGACAAAGAGTGCGCAGCACGCTTGGCTTAACGGAGATTAACATGGCCAGCAGGCTCAGAAATCATGCAGCGCGAGCGTTCAATCCGCAATTGCACACCATGCACGCGATGCTCTATATCGCGCGCAGTGCATCGCACGTCGCCAAGCGCCTTGCGGCAGGAAGGCCGCGACAAAGCGCTTGCCGAAAGTGTCGCCGACATGATCGCCCACTGCGGGCACGCGGGACTCGGGCTGTTTCTCGCGGCCGTGTGGCATTGGCTTGATGAGCGCGATTATCACGAAGCGGCCGAGGCCGTGGCCGAGGCTGTGCATCGCATCATTATATCGAAACCGACACCATTCCGACAGTCAAGGCGGTGCCGCGTTTGTGCGGCGTCGGGATACGCGGATCTGATTCGTTACATAACGCGACGCTTGTCGTGTACGCGCCTTTCACGCTTCTTAGTGCGAATGGCGCGGATTGCCGCGTGTTTCGATCACTTTGAGATAGAGCGTCGCGGGTTCCAGACACCCGCCCGTCGACAACTGTCCGACTGTCTGCCGATACAACTCCTGCCACGGCGTTTGCGCGGCGGGCGCGTTGAATGCGGACTGCGTGCGGCGTTGTTCGAGCTCGGTTTCATCGATGAGCACGTTCACGGAACGCGCGTTCAGATCCACGCGAATCATGTCGCCCGTGCGGAGTAAGGCGAGACCATCGCCGACTGCCGCTTCCGGCGACATATTGAGAATCGATGGGCTGGCCGAGGTACCGCTTTGCCGGCCATCGCCCATGCAGGGCAATGAATCGATGCCTTTTTTGATGAGCTTTGCCGGGGGCGCCATGTTGACGACTTCCGCGCTGCCCGGGTATCCTACCGTGCCGCAACCGCGAATCACGAGAATGCAATGCTCGTCGATTTCTAGCGCGGGATCGTTGATGCGCGCGTGATAATCCTCGGGGCCGTCGAACACGATGGCTCGCGCTTCGAACACATTTTCCTTGCCGGGCTCGCTCAGATACGTCTTCGTGAAAGCCTCGCCGACGACGGACATTTTCATGATTGCGCTATCGAAGAAATTGCCCGACAGGACCATGAAGCCTGCGCCGTGTTTCATTGGTTCTTTAGTAGTCCTGATTACTTCATTATCCGCTGAAGGCGCATCGCCCGCAATCGCGCCGATGGTGTGGCCCGACACAGTCAGGCAGTCGCGTTTGAGGAGGCCGGCATCATCGAGTTGTTTGACGACCGCAGGAACGCCACCCGCTCGATGAAAACTTTCGCCGAGATACTCACCCGCAGGCATGCAATTCACAATCAGCGGCACTTGTTCACCATGGCGCTGCCAGTCATCCAGACTCAATTCGATGCCCATGTGCCGCGCTATCGCAATCAAATGCGGCGGACAATTCGTCGATGCACCCAGCGCCGATGCCACGACGATCGCGTTGATGAACGCATCGCGCGTCATTATCTTCGATGGCTTCAAGTCCTCGCGCACCATATCGACGATGCGCTTGCCTGTCGCATACGCCATCTGTCCGCGTTCTCGATATGCAGCGGGAATGCTTGCGCATGTCGGCAAGGACATGCCGAGTGCTTCGGCGAGGCTGTTCATGGAAAGCGCGGTGCCCATCGTATTGCAATGCCCGATGGACGGCGACGAAGCCGTCGTCAGACGCATAAAGCCTTCGTAATCGATCTCGCCAACCGCCAGCAGGTTGCGCGCATGCCAAATGACCGTGCCAGAACCGACGCGCTTGCCTTCGTACCAGCCGTCGAGCATCGGGCCGCCAGAGAGTACGATGGCGGGCATGTCGACCGTTGCGGCGGCCATCAGGCAGGCAGGCGTGGTCTTATCGCAGCCGGTGGTGAGCACTACGCCGTCGAGCGGAAAACCGTGCAGGATTTCGACGAGACCAAGATACGCGAGATTGCGGTCGAGCGCGGCAGTCGGACGGCGGCTCTGCTCTGCCAGCGGATGCACGGGAAATTCCATCGGAATGCCGCCTGCATCGCGAATACCGGCTTTGGTGCGTTGCGCAAGTTCGATTTGATGCCGGTTGCACGGCGCGAGATCGCTTCCTGTCTGCGCAATGCCGATGATCGGCCGGCCGGATTGCAGTTCTTCACGCGTGAGGCCGTAATTCATGAAGCGTTCGACATAGAGCGCCGTCATGTCGGCATGCGAAAGATCGTCGAACCACTCCTGGCTGCGTAGACGGCGCGGAGTATCTTGGGGCATGGCGTGTCTTTCCAGTTCGGCTTCTTATATCTACGTTACCGGTAACATCCTTCCGAAAATAGTAGCACGGCTCAGGCGCTCTCGCGCTGCACCACTCATAGGCAATGCGCACGCGCTTGCTCGTTCGATCGTTCTGTTCGAGCGCCGCAAGCAGCGTTTCCCCGGTGCGCAAGCCAATGCCGTATGCATCGACGGAAATGGTGGTGATGCCTGGCGCGCAGCACGCAGCAACTTCGAAGTTGCCAAAGCCCGTGACTGCGATATCCTCAGGCACCTTCAAACCGCGCCTATGGCATTCCATTATCGCGCCGAACGCCGACATGTCGCTGACGCACATCACGGCTTGCGTGTCTGGCCATTTCTTCTTTAGCAGTTCAGCCATAGCGGGACTGCCGTGACTCATCGTGATCGGCGACTCGTCTAAGAGAATGACGCGCGTATCGTCCAGGCTTAGCGCTTTCATTTGCGCGCGAAAATCTTTGCGACGGTCCGTCCAACCGGTGCCGATCCAATTCGCTCGCCACGCCGATGAAACCAATGCGCTCATGACCCTTGCCTGCGAGATAGTGTACCATTTCGCGCGTGCAGCGCTAGCGTTGGAGAAACCGACGGCGGCATCGCTCGGATCGGCGGGCGCGTCCCACATCTCGATGACGGGCACGCCGGAGCGGCGCAGCAGCGTGCGCGTCGCATCCGTATGACGTGATCCCGTCAATGCGATGCAGTGGGACTGATGGCGCAGCATCGAACGAACGAGGCGCTCTTCGCGGTCAAGGTGAGTCGGTATACCAATCAACAATTACAGGCCGGGCGGCTCCAGCGCGACCGAAAGGCCACGGACGGTATCGGAAAAATCGGAACTGGCAAGCGCAGGCACCAGCACGGCGACGAACTCCGAGCGCCCGGACGATAGCGCGCCGGCTGCGGCATCCGCAACATAGCCGAGTTCTTCTATGGCTTGCTGAACGCGTTTGCGCGTGGCCGCCACCACGCTATGGCCGGCGAACACGCGCGACACCGTCATCTTCGATACACCGGCTAGCCGCGCGACATCCGCCATGCGCGGCGGGCTCGTCATGACATCGCGCTCATTCGCGGGCATGCGTCAGTCCACGCGAGCCCAACCATCGGGACGCTGTTCGAGCGTGACGTGCAGCTTGGTTTCGCCGGCTTCACGATCGGCGGCGGTGACGTCGGGAAAGGCGCGTTTGATGTCGCGATCGTCCATCCATGAAGCGACGTCTTCGAGCTTGTACGTATAGGTGACGTCGGAACGATGCGCGGTGGGGTCGGGTTCGGTCCAGCCCGCAATTTTGTTGAGTTTCACGCGTGCGTAGCAAAGCATAAAGGCGTGGGGATCGTTCGTGGCGCTGGGGTCGCCCGCGGGCCAAGGTACTTCCACGGCGTACTTCTGACCCTTGCCCGTCAAACTATAAGCGACGCCGTTTTGCTTGGCGCTGGCGTTAGTCGTTGTAGGCGCCGCTCTAGTGATCAACCCGGCTTTCTCCAGCGCGCTGAGTTGCTCCCGCAGCGCGGCGTTCGAGTATTCGTTGAGATCCTTGTCCGTGTAGACGGATGGGAACATATAAAGTCTGCGTCCGCTGCGATTCAGGCACAGCAGGCCGCGGTTCGTCTTCATGTCGGCAGAAATTGCGTCGCCCAGAGTGGACTCGCTCGCATCGTTCTTCTTTCCGCACGCCGCGATAAGCAGCGACAGACTGACAGCGGCGATCGTGAGGCTCGTTCTCATATGCGCTCCGGAAAGGTCGGCATGATGGGTACAATCTTGCGACGCCATTCTACCGACAGAAACGCTCTTTCCGTTGCTTGTGTGTTTTTGCGTGTGACGTTCGGAATCGGCATAAGATACGGCTGTAGCACCGTGCTCCTGCCACACTACCCGGCATGGGGGTCCGCACCGGGCGGTTCGGGAAGTTGAGTTGAGGTTATGAGAGTCGAGGAACACCCAGTTGATCAAAGTAAGCAAGGTTCAGCACGCTGTTGAGCAACTGCCCACTGTTGCGCCGCCAGCGGCG
>LELG01000176.1 GCA_001045575.1 Candidatus Burkholderia pumila | reverse complement strand
TCGTTCATGATCGCCCCGCTCGAGGCCCCTTCGTCGAGCAGCAGGATCAACCGCGCTTGGCTTCACTCGGCCAACGGCCATCGTTCGGCTGCGCTGCATCGACAGCGGTTCTTCGCGCTCGGCTTCACTCAGATTCATTTTGCCCATGCACCTTTAGATCAATGCAATTTAATTGGTTCAATGGACTAGGTAAACCAACCTACCCGCAATTTTTTCATGCTACGGTAGCGCCCGATTTGCTCGATGCACCGCATCCGGCAGAGGTTGCACCGTTGGCTAGTCGGCGCGGTGCGATCAAGTAATATCGCGCTACGCTGGGCAGGAAGAAAGACCGGCATCGACCTGGAGGAAACATGAAGAAATTTGGCCTGTTGCGAGGTGCCCGCATTTCAGCGCTGATGGGCGGCAGTCGCCACGGCAACGCTGGTCGCGGCGACTGCCGCACACGCGCGGCGATCCCGAACAAGACGCTGCTCTACTGCTCGGAAGGCAGCCCGGCCGGCTTCGATCCCGTCCGCAATACACCACCAGCACGGATTTCACCGCGAACACGTTCACCGTCTATAACCGCTTCGTCGAATTCGAGCGCGGCGGCACGAAGGTGGAGCCGGACCTTGCGGAAAAGTGGGACGTTTCGTCGGACGATCTGACGTACACGTTCCACCTGCGTCATGGCGTGAAGTTCCAGACGACGTTGTTCTTCAAGCCGACGCGCGAGTTCAATGCGGACGACGTCGCGTTCACGTTCGACCGCATGCTCAACCCGAACAACACGTTCCGCAGGCTTACAACGTTCAGTTTCCGTACTTTACGGACCTGGGCATGGACAAGGTGATCGCCAAAGTCGAAAAGGTCGATGCGTACACCGTCAAATTCACGCTGAAGGACATGAGCGCGCTGTTCATCCAGAATCTGGCGATGGAATTCGCGTCGATTTTCTCCGCCGAATACACGGACAAGCTGCTGAAGGACGGCAAGGCTGCCGACCCGGTCGGCACGGACCCGTTAATTTTCCGCAGCTACACGAAGGACGCGA
Organism: Candidatus Burkholderia pumila; assembly: GCA_001045575.1. Lineage (GTDB taxonomy): Bacteria > Pseudomonadota > Gammaproteobacteria > Burkholderiales > Burkholderiaceae > Caballeronia > Caballeronia pumila. Next base: position 6,356 of record LELG01000176.1, on the reverse strand, counting down.
CCATCCGCTTCGACGGCAATCCGGATTACTGGAAGCCGAACGCGGTGCAAATCTCGAAGCTGATTTTCTCGATCACGCCGGACGCAGCCGTGCGCGTGCAGAAGCTCGAGAGCAACGAATGCCAGGTGATGAGCTCTATCCGAGTCCGGGCGATATCGCGGCGCTGAAGACGGTATCGACCGTGGACGCCGTCGCAGGCTGGCTTCAGCGAAGGCTACGTCGCGTATAACGTGACCAAGAAGGGCCTCGATAACACCGACGTGCGCCGTGCGCTGGACATGGCGATCAACAAGAAGGCGATCATCGACTCGGTTTATTCGGGCGCAGACCAGCCCGCGACCGCACTGATGTCGCCGACGCAATGGTTCTACGACAAGAACCTGAAACGGGCCAGACGTACGACACCGCGAAGGCGAAAGCATTACTCGCCAAGGCCGGCTTCCCGAACGGCATGGAAATTACGCTGTGGGCGATGCCCGTGCAGCGCGCCTACAACCCGAACGCGCGTCTGATGGCCGAAATGATCCAGGCCGACTGGGCGAAGATCGGCGTGAAGGCGAATATCGTGTCGTACGAGTGGGGCGAGTATCTGAATCTGAAGGAAGCGCGCGCACGCGGGTGAACATAATGCGCTGCTGATCGGCTGGACCGGCGACAACTGGCTCGGTACGCTGCTTGGCTGCGACGCAGTCAAGGGCAACAACTTCTCGAAGCGGTGCTACAAGCCGTTCGACGATCTCGTCGTGAAGGGCCGTTCCACGACCGATGTCGCCGCGCGCACGAAGGCGTACACGGACGCGCAGCAACTGCCGTTCTCGCCGATCGCCCACTCGACGGTGTCAGGCGGTCAGCAAGAAGGTGACGCGCATGATGATCGAACCGCTCGGCTACGCGCGGTTCGATGGCGTCGGCATGCAATAAAATTTTTTGGTGCGGAACGTTTCCACTATGTTATATAATAATTAGTTGAAAAAGTCCGGCGGCTTGGGGTCCATTGCGATCCCGCCGCCGGAGACGTTTTAAGTCCTCCCCAATACCGAAAAGGACGATTCATGTTATAATTTTGTTTTGCGGCGCATAGGCATGGTGATACCGACGTTCATCGGCATTACGCATTACGATTATCGTGTTCGCACTCATTCTCATTCACCTGATTCCGGCCGATCCCATCGAAGTGATGATGGGCGAGCGCGGCGTCGACCCGGCGGCACACGCCGAAGCCATGAAGCGCCTCGGTCTCGATCAGCCGCTGCCGGTTCAATATCTGACCTACGTCGGCCATGCGCTGAAAGGCGCATCTCGGCCAGTCGATCATCACGAATACAAGCGTGATGGGTGAATTTTTGGCGCGCTTTCCCGCGATCGTCGTCGGTTTGCCTGCGGGCGTGGCGGCGGCACTGTGGCGCGGCACGGTGGGGCTTGGTTCTCTCATGTTCTTCTCGGCGAAGCTGGGATGGACGCTGATGTCGGGGCGCATCGCGGTGGAATTCGACATTCCGCACGTCACCGGCTTCACGCTGATCGATTCGCTCTTCTCCACCGATGAAGGCGCGTTCACGTCAGCCGTCTCGCATCTGATTCTGCCGACCATCGTGCTTGGCACGATTCCGCTCGCGGTTGTCGCACGCATGATGCGGTCGTTGATGCTCGAAGTGCTGCTGAGGACTATATTCGCACGGCGCGCGTGAAAGGTTTGTCGCCGTTGCGCGTGGTCGTCGTGCATGCGCTGTGCAATGCGCTGATTCCCGTGGTGACCGTGATCGGTTTGCAGGTCGGCCCGCTGCTGGCTGGCGCGGTGTTGACGGAGACGCTATTCTCGTGGCCGGGCGTCGGCAAGTGGCTCATCGATGCCATTTCGCGCCACATAGTCCCATCGAGCAATACCGCGATTTCGTGAAGATTCCGCCCGCGTGGCTCGAAGGTGGCAATCATCTTCCTGCTCGGCACGGATGAAGCCGGCCGCGACATCCTTTCGCGTCTGATGTACGGCGCGCTGCTGTCGTTCTGGACGGCTTCGTGTCGGTGCTGCTCGCGCTGATTCCGGGCGTCGTGCTCGGTTCGATGGCCGCGTTCTTCCATTGGCTCGATACGCCGACGATCATGCGCGTGATGGACGTGCTGCTCGCATTGCCGTCGCTGCTGCTGGCGGTTGCGGTAGTGGTGATCATCGGTCCGGGTCTCGTCAATACGTTGCCATCGCCATCGTCGCGCTGCCGGGCTATGTGCGGTTGACGGGCGCTTCCGCGCTGGGCGATTTGCAGAAGGAATATGTGACGGCATCGCGCGTCGCGGGCGCGGGCACGGTGCGCCTGATGTTCTCGCAAGTGCTGCCGAACTGCGCCGCGCCGCTGATTGTGCAGGCGACGCTCGGCTTTTCCTCCGCCATTCTTGGCCGCGCTCGGCTTTCTCGGCCTGGGCGTGCAAGCCGCCCGCAGCGGAGTGGGGCGCGATACTCGCATCGGCGCGCGATTACATCGAAAGCGCATGGTGGATTGTGACGATGCCGGGCTTTTCGATTCTTATTTCCGTGCTCGTCATCAACCTGCTCGGCGACGGTTTGTGCGATGCGCTCGATCCGAAACTCAAGCGGATGGGCTAAACGCCATGAACGATCTACGACTATCCGTAATTTGCAGGTCACGTTCGGCGGCACACGCGCCGTCGATCGCATCAACCTGAACGTGAAGCCGGGCGAAGTCGTCGACGAATCCGGCTCGGCAAATCCGTCACGATGATGGCGATCATGGGCCTCATCGATCATCCCGGCAAGTCACCGCCGATCAGGTCATGTTCGATGGCCGCGACTTGCTGAAGGCGAGCGCGCGTGAGCGGTGCAAGATCATCGGCAAGGACGTTGCGATGGTGTTTCAGGACGTGTTCACGAGCTTGAACCCAAGCTATACCGTCGGCTATCAGATCAAGGAAGTGCTGAAGCTGCACGAAGGCCTGCGTGGCGATGCGCTGAACAAGCGCGCGCTGGATCTGCTCAGGTCGGCATTCCGGATGCGAAGAGCCGCATCAACTCGTTTCCGCATCAGATGTCGCGCGGCATGAAACAGCGCGTGATGATTGCGATGGCCGTCGCGTGCAATCTCAAACTGTTGATCGCCGATGAGCTGACCACCGCGCTCGACGTTTCGATTCAGGCGCAGATTCTGAATTTGTTAATGGATTTGCAGCAGCAGTTCGGGACGAGCTACGTTTTCATCTCGCACAACTTGTCGGTGGTGGAACATATCGCCGATGATGTGATGGTGATGTACTTCGGCGGCATAGCCGAATTGGGCGACAAGAAGACGATCTTTGCGAAGCCGCGTCATCCTTACACTCGCGCGCCGATGTCCGCGACGCCCGCAATCTTCGAGGAAGACCGGCGCATCAAGATCAAGCTGCAGTGCGAGATGCCGTCGCCGCTCAATCCGCCGCCGGGCTGCACGTTCCATCAGCGCTGCCCGTGGGCGATCGAGCGATGCCGCGTCGAAGAGCCGAAGCTGCGGGAAGTCGATGGGCGTCAGATGTTGTGTTGTGCCCCCATCGCGCCGAGAAGGTCGGCGACGGGGAGGTTTGATTCGCGCAGCGCTTTGCATGGCAAGTCATACGAATGATTTAAGATGTCGTTCGTGCAGGATTTTTACAATAAGCCGCGCGTGGTCCGCGCGGCGTTCGCCAAAGCGACAGCCTTCGTGCTGTCGCTTGTGCTGTTTGCTTTGGGCGTCGTTGCGTTTGCACTGCCCAGTTTCGCCGTCGTGGGTTCTCGCGCCCCGGCGGGCGGCACACCTCAGCCTGCCGGCGATGCCGAACAGGCCGCGTTGCCGGGTTCTTCTTCTCTCGCTGCTGCGCCCGTGCTTCCGCCTGATCATGGCAGTGGCACGACGGCAAGCGGTCCGGTGCGCGTCGTGCCGCCGCGCATGCCTTTCTACGTTGCCACCAAAGGCTCGACGACCATCTATTTGCTCGGCACGCTGCACGTCGGTTTCCCGACCGACTATCCGCAAGAGCAACCGTTTCGCAAACGGATATTGGCGGCGCTGGATGCATCGCCTACGCTCGCGCTCGAAATCTCTCCGGATGAGCTGCTCGTTTCACAAGAGGATGTGAATCGTTATGGCATGTGCCGTAGCGAATGTCTGATTGACTACTTGCCTCCGCCGATGTGGAAACAGGTGGAGGGGCGCATGCGCAACAACCCTGCTGTGTTGGCTGACTTGCGGCATACGCGGCCGTGGCTTGCGTCGATGTTGATCGAGACTTACGATACGTTGAAGGTCGGTTTTAAGAGCGAGTATGGGACGGAGGCGCAATTGCAGAATATGTATCTGCGGGTGCGGGGGAATATAGTCGGTCTGGAATCGTTGAACGAGCAGATATCGACGTTTACGCGGCTGACGTCGGCGCAGCAGCGAGAAATGCTCGCGCAGGATCTGGCACAGACGCCGGCGCAGAATATCGCGGACGTGAAGAAGTTGCATCAGCTATGGCGCATCGGTAACGCCGATGCGCTGAAGGCCTGGGACGATGCGAAAAGCTCGAAGCTGGCGAAGTCGAAGGTGTTGGCAGAGCAGGTGGATAACCGGGTTGTCTACGATCGCAATAGACGGTTCGTGCAGAGGATGGTGGCGATCGCGGCGCCGGACAAGCCGGTTTTTGTGGCGATCGGGGCGCTGCATTTGGGCGGGCCTAAGGGGGTATTGGAGTTGTTGAGGAAGAGGGGGTTTGTGGTGGAGGGGGCGTGATCGCCTTTCAAGTACACGAGGCCATTTCGAATTCATTGATCAGCGACGCGAGTTTACGGAAATGGTTCGCGTCGAAGGAAAGACTGCTTGATCCCGATCAGCCAATAATTACTGACGCCGCGAGTCGAACCATCAAAATTCAAACACGGCAAAATTGTTATCACCATCGCTGTATAGCGAATATGCTTTCACTAATATCATTTTACTTTTGCGTTGCATGCGCTATGAACGAGAACAGTTGACGGATTACCGCGTCATCCCTTCATTTTATGATTTTTGTCTCATTACCGTAGGTGAGACGCGCAACTATCACCAGCCAATTCATCAGCGCAATCAACGAGTAGCGAAATCTGCACGGCGGCCAATTCCGTAGATTTGATATTGCCAACTTCACTCGGTACACGACATCAGCGCTAAGGCGCGAATTCGATTATGATTTAGCCCAAAGCGTTGATGCAAAAAATGACAGTACTCAAATCAAAAAACGGGCATATTCGCGGCATAGCGCTATCGCCACCGTTGAACTAATTGCATCGCCATTCCGATAAGTTTCCTCGTAAAGCGTTTGCGAACCGTAGGGGAATTCGGGCGTCATCTGGTGAATGTACTTGGCGCGTCAGTCTTGAAGTCGTTGTGATGCTTCAAACCGAAGTTTACTTTTGATCGGATTGCTGAAACCAAATATCTTCTGTTGCCGACCATCTTCGACTTAAGGTGGTGTGGCTCTATCCCGAAAGTGGCTCGATCAATTTCATTTGTCATATGGGCAACCGGCTAGCGAGTTTCGGTAACAGTTGACTCAATGCCGGACACGTCAGTAGCAATCGTCGCCGCGTTGACGTCCGAATCGGCCAGCAGCGGAGCGCATCCAGTGAGAAGCGCGTCCCCCGATAAACAAACCTCACGTTACATCTATCTCAGTATTCGCATATGAAGATCACGGTTATCAGTACAGGCTACGTTGGTTTGGTGACCGGCGCATGCCTGGCGGAGATCGGCAATGAAGTTGCTTGCATCGACATCGACGAGAACAAGATCGCGATACTCGGAAACGGCGGCGTGCCGATTCACGAACCCGGTCTCAAGAAGTCGCTCGATCGCAACCGTGCCGCCGGGCGTCTTTGATTCTTGACCGACATGGCGTCGGGAGTTGCCCACGGCGAGATCCTGTTCATCGCGGTAGGAACGCCCTCTGAAAAGCTAGGTTTTACCCACAAGTTACGGACCTGAATTAAAGATGCGGAACATGTAGGTGATTTCGTGCAAGACGAGGAAGCCTCGCCAGATGACCGTGGCGCCGGGTGGTGGATCATGAAGGCAATTCCAGGTAACCGCCCAGGGTGGCAATCCACAATCCATTGTATCGCCTGGTGCAGCGACGGCACCGTGTCCGGTGGCCGGGTGGTTCGATGTACTCGGCCAGGACTTGCCATTCGACGCGCTGGAGGATCACCTCACAAGGCAGGTCACCGTCCAGCCGTGCCAGCAACGTAGTGTAGAGGATGCGCCAGGCAATGACCGCGAACAGGGAGGTCGCCCGAACAAAGCACTCGAGCATGCCAAACTGGCAGGCCTCGATACGGCAACCACTTTTGAGTACCCGATGCCAAGTCTCAATTGTCC
>LELG01000175.1 GCA_001045575.1 Candidatus Burkholderia pumila | reverse complement strand
TCATCTGCTCCCCAAAATCCCGCTTGCGCGTGCGCTTGGTTGACAGGTTCAAGCCGAGATAAAATTGCGTCATTGCGATGCTTCTAGGTCGTAGCTAATATCAGAGCATTCCTAAGCGACATTACGCGCAATAGTTACGAAGAATTTCCTTAACACCCTCCGATCCAGGTTACAATCGGACTTGGGATAAAGTTCAGCTCTCCTCTCTCTATCTATCCTCTCTCTATCTATAAAGTTCAGCTCTAAGCTGGGACCCTCCTCTACCTCCCTGAATTGAACGTTGAACGGCACGTCTGTGCTCCGGTGCATTACCAGATGATGCAACATCATTCCTGCTGGATGACTGCAGGCGGCACGTATTTGCCTGTGCAACCCGTCGAACGGCGCAATGTGTCGATTACACTCACGGCCTTTTGCATGGCCGTTGCCCTTGCTTTCACATCGACCACGATACACGCCGCGAACAATGACGCCGCTGCGCTCAAGGCCACCAAGGCTACGGCGGCGTCGACGGCTCAGCTACCGAGCGTTTCGGTATCGGCCTCCAAAGGCTCCGCGCTCGACCAGATGGACCTGAGTACGAGCGTAACGTAATTTCGCATGAGCAAATTTACCGGGCATCCGAAACCTCGACCGACCAGATAATCAACAAAGTACCGGGCGTATTCACGCCTCAGACGTTCACGTTCGCCCTGCATCCGACGGCTACCATCGTGAATATTCGCGATTTTGGTAACGACTACGGCACCAAGACGCTGGTGCTCGTGCTCAAGGGGACGAGCGATCGATCGAAGTCATTCTCGGCAGCGGTGCTACGAGTTTGTGGGGCAATCTGGCGATGGGCGGCGTCATCAACATCGTGACCAAGGCCACAGCCCGGTGAAAAGACTGTCGATATCGCCTACGGCAGCCTGAACACCCGCACGGCAAACGCGGCCATCACGCTGCTGGCCAATGACAAGCTGAAGATCGGGGGTGACTGCCAGCACGTTTCACATGGATGGTTATATCGTCACACCCGCGCAGTACCGGAACAGGTCGGACGACGTCAAGTCGTCCGGATTCTCGAACGATATCGCGCTGTCCGCGTACCTGACGCCAACAAGCACGATGAAATAACTGAACGATGGCAGTTCCCTAAACGGCACAGCCTGGGTCGACCGCACGGATTACGCCATGCAGAACGCCACACAGACCGGTGGTTACTCACTGAGCACCCCGAGTCTGGGCTACGCATATATCTCGCAAATCGAAGCCGCGCCCTACAAGAGCGCTGGGGGTCAGTCTTTTGGCAGAAGGAACACCGGCCCGGTTCACGACTTGCAAGTGGGCATGGACATCGTTACATCGGTGCCGACAATAATTCCCGTCTGTTCAACACGTCAGGCACACAGACATCAGTCTTCAATTCGCACGGTGAGCACCAGTTCTACGAGCTTTTTGCCCAAAGAATCTACCGGGCGTCGAGCATTCCACTGGATGTGACGGTGGGATGGAGACGACTATTGGCGCGCCAGTAACGGCATACTCGCAGGTCAAAGGCTGACATCGGGCATCAGTCAACGACTTCGAGACGAGAACAAGTTCAGGCTTAATCCACGCCTTGGCGCAAGGTATTACTTCGACAATGGCCTCGATCTGCGAGCCGCGGTGTACAAAGACTGCACCCGGCATGAATCAGACGTACCACAGTTTCGTCTCAGGAACGAGCTTCAGCGCGACCAACCCCGAACCAGAGAACAACGTCGACGAAAAAATCGGATTCGACTTCAAGCGGGAGCGTTAGACCTTTCGTTCACCGCGTTCCACAACCGTATCAGCAACTTCATCGATTTTCTTTCCCTCTGCACGACCGCAACGACGTGTGCGCCTTATCTCGCCGGCACAGGTCTGAGCGGAATCACCACCTATCGGCAATATCGCAACGTCGGCAGTGCCACGTTCTGGGGCGCCGAATTCTCGGGCGACGTAAAGGTGCACCGCAATCACGGTGACCGCCGGAGTGACCTACACGTCCGCCTATCTCACGGATTCGGCCTATCCCGCCGTCGCGCCTACGAACACCCAGATCGGTCAAGTACCGCGCTGGGTAGTATATTCACGGGCGGGATGCAATGGCAACCCTCTCGTGAGACTGAATCTGACGGCGGACGTCAGCCTGGCCAGGCTATTGGTAAAACACCGCCCATACCGCGTTCAATACCGGAGCGGCGGTGATCGATGTCGGCGCGACCTATCAGATCAGCGAGTCGATCGCCCTTTAGGGTTCCATACAAAATCTGGGGGCGCATCTACTATGATTGTGGCTCACTGAGCAGCGCCTCGGAGCCGCGCCTCGCGCCACCGTTCACCGCATTGGTCGGAATGAGGATCTCGCTATAAGTAGTGAGGGCGGCTAAAACCAAACGACGAAGGGAGATGATTGCACGTTCTACTGATGCGACGCATTGCATCATCTCTCCAAGGTTCAGACGCATGGCGCCATAATAAAAGGCGATCTCCCGCGGTTTCCCGACCGTAAGGCAACAAACCTGTGAGCACTCGCTAATCGCAGCAAACGGGCTGAGCTCCGCCCTCTCGGCATGACAAATTCGCACCGTACCGCCACGGAAATGCGGGACTTCGTCCTTGCCGCCTGTCAGAAGTTCACTGCGCCTGCAAAAACCAGGTCGTTGTCATCTGACGACGTTCCGACTAACACCTGATACGTCCCACTCGGAGTTTTCCATTTCCCCGAAGCCTTGTCCCAAATATCGAACGGATGATTCGAGGCATTCGGATCGACAACCACACTGATGGACTTCTTCTCACCTGGATTCAACCATACCTTCTGGAAGCCCACGAGTCGCTTGGGAGGCTCGTCCGTGCCACCTGGCATTTTGAGATAGATCTGCGCCACCTCCGCACCGTATATCTTCCCGGTGTTTTCGACAGAGAGGTGAACGACAACAGGCGATCTGCTATTCGCCGCACCTGGCGAGACGCCCAGATCCGTAACTTTGAACGAGGTGTAGGACAATCCAAAGCCGAAGTGAAAAGCTGGTTTGACGTTGTTCTGGTCATACCACCGGTAGCCAATGTTGGAGCCTTCGGAATAAACGACCGTCGGGTTACCATTCACCTGAATACCCGGAAATTGGTTAGGAGCGCTGGCTGGCCACGCGTTATTCTGTGCTGGGAAGGTGACGGGCAATTTGCCCGAAGGATTGGCCAATCCAAAAATCAGGTCGCCCAGAATGTTCCCGCTCTCGCCACCAGGAAACCAAACCTCCAACACTGCTGCGGCAGCATTGATCCAGCTGTCCACGACGGCAGACGCGTTGTCGTTCAGAACCACGATCGTTCGAGGATTGGCTGCCCCAACTTCCCGGATCAACTCATCTTGATTGTAGCTCGGACTGATCGATGCACGATCGCTACCTTCAGATGAAGTCGTACCCGTGATCACGATTGCAACATCGGCTGCTTTCGCGGCCTGAACAGCGGCGGCAAAGTCTGCCGGCGCGGTGCCGGTTACCACAATTTGATTGACTGATGCATTGGCACCGATCTTGGCCAGGGTATTGCGGATCCCTTCCGCAGGCGGCACCTTGACCAACGGATTAACCTTTGAACTACCGCCCCCTGCGTAGGCCGAATCAATCAAGGGAGATCGACCGATCAACGCGATCGACCGAACCGCTTTTGCGTTAATAGGAAGTACCGGCTGCGTCCCCGACTGCGCCCCGCTGTTCTTAAGCAATACGGCACCTTGTTCACCGACCTGCCTTGCCACGGATGCCCCGGCATTGACGTCGACCGGGGACGTCTGGAGCGTATGATCGAACGCGCCGAATGTGAACATCTGTGTGTATCGACGCGTCAACGCGACATCCAAATCTTTTTCAGAAAGCGTTCCGGCTTCCAACGCTAACTGAAGCTTCGTGGCGCTCCACTGCCCAGGCGTGTTCATGGTGAGATCCATTCCGGCCTTCATCGTGTCTACGGTCGTGTAGTTGGCACCGAAGTCAGACTGGACAAACCCTTTGAATCCCCATTCCTGGCGCAGGACCCCAGACAGCAACGGTTGGTTTCCACACATTGATCTCCCGTTCACCCAGTTGTAGGAGCACATCAGAGAGGCAACCTTACCGTCTTTGACGGCCATCTCGAACGGCAACAAATACAATTCGCGCAGCACTCGCTCGTCGATGACCTCTCTGATTGTCATGCGCTGTGTCTCTTGCTCGTTCGCGACGAAGTGTTTGGCCATTGCAATCACGTTCTTTCGCTGTATTCCGTCGATCTCTGCCACTGCCATCGTCCCAGCGAGAAACGGATCTTCGCCGAGATATTCGAAGTTTCTACCGCCCTGCGGGTTGCGCGCCAGATTTATCCCCGGTCCCTCGATTTCCTGATAACCAAGGTTGCCTGCTTCGATTGCCATGGTAGTGCCCGCGTTAGCGGCCACAGCAGGGTCGAACGATGCGGCTAACCCAATCGATGATGGTAATGCCGTGGCCTTGTCAGAACAGTCGTTTCCTCCAATTCCCACTGGACCGTTTGTAATGCGGAACAACGGTATCTCTAAGGCGGGGATGCCGGTGACATGCCTAACACCCTTCGCGCAGAATGGCGTGTCGTCGATGTTCCCACTGAGTTGCTGGATTTTCTGAGGCAGCGACATCGCTTTGACGAGAAGCGATGCGCGATCCGCTGACGGCAAGCACGTGTTCATCCAAGGATGAGCGGGATTATTTGAAGCTTGGCAGGCATGGCCGCCAGAGCCGGAAGCGCTCCCACCCGAACCGGTGCGATTGCCATTGCCAGCGCCGCCGCTCTGATTCCCGCCGTTAGGCGTCGAACCTCCCGTGCCTGTAGCGCCTCCCGGTGCGCTTGAGCCGCCTCCGCCAGGGGGATTAGTTTGGGCCGCATTGGGATGACCGTCCGAGTTGTTTCCACCGCATCCGCCTATGAGCAAAGACGTTGCAAGGATGGACAATGCTAATCTGCGATTCATAGCGTCTCCTATTATGGTTGTTCGCAACAGCCACCCCATCATCGCGGTGGGCGCGATGAACCAGATGCTTGATCAACATCATTCCACTTCGCTGGTCCGGCTGTTTTTTCGTTATCCTATTCAATCTATCAAAACACATGATTGAACGAATTGCCACCCCGACCGTACCTTTGGCGAGAACTGAGTGCCAAGACGCGTTAATGCGTCTTGCAGGACGCGTAAGCAACGGCCAAACATTCCTCTACTGCTTGCCTCGCTAGCCGGATAGACGAGTTCTAAGATTGACGTTGACTGTCGTCCTACAACAAACCGCGGTTCAGATTAAAGAAGATTTTATTAAATTGAGCATTCAGTGGAAACCCGAACAACCGATCAAGATGCGCACCTGCCGGTCGAATAACGCATCGATGTGCGAGACACGTTGCTTACCACTCACCCGTGGACCTGTGAGAAATGTGTTGTCCCTTTCTGTAGCAATCGCCTGGTAGGTATCGGCGAGGTCGTTTTTCGAATCCATTCACCGATTAATTTCATTGGTTCAATGGACTAGGTAGTATTATCGGCATGCTCTTATGCACTGGAGCATGAAGAAGGACGATTTCAACGACCGCGTCGGCTTCGTGACGATTGCACGAGAGCGAAACTTCACACGGGCGGCCGCGCAGTTGGGCGTTTCGCAATCGTCGATGAGTCGAACCGTGGCAAGCGTCGAGCGGCGAATGGGCTTACAACTCCTCACGCGCACGACCCGAAGTGTGTCACTCACTGACACTGGCGAACGGCTTCTTGCAGCACTCGAACCCCATTTCCAGGGGATCGAGGCGGAAGTTGAATCGCTACGTGCGATGACGAACCGGCCCAGCGGGACCATTCGAATTACCACGACAGACTACGCAGCTAACACCTTTGTATGGCCACGACTGCAAGGCTTGTTGCGACAGTATCCAGCGTTGCGCATTGAAATTGTCAACGACTATGGATTGACCGACATCGTAGCGGATCATTTCGACATTGGCGTGCGGCTGGGCGACCAGGGGGCGAAAGACATGATCGCCGTGCACATCGCGCTGGATATGACGATGGTGGTGGGTTCTCCAGGCTATCTTCGGACGGCTCCGAGGATCAAGATTCCGCAAGACTTAACGCTTCATAATTGCATCAACTTGCGGCTTCCGACGCAAGAATCGCTGCTGCCGTGTGAATTGCGCAAAGATCGAAGGCAGGTACAAGCGCGGGTGGGGGCAGCTGATTTTTAATAATGTCTATCAGATGGTTGATGCAGCGCTCAGAGGCTTTGGCTTGCCTACGTCCCGAAAGATGTGACAGACAACTATGCTGGGTGCTCGACGACTGGTACCCGACGTTCGTGGGACATCATGCTTATTACGCAAGCCGCAGGAAGTCATCGCGAGCGGTAGAACTCGTAATTGATGCCCTTAGCGAACTGGCGAATCGCTCACGCTGGCGCGTCGGCGCGCCAGCGCCCATGTTCGGGCGTCAGGACAGACCGAGTCAATGACAGATGCAAGCGCAGCCGGCGCGATCGGCTTGCCGATGAAAGAGTCAAATCCGGCCTTGACCGCTTCTGATCGAATTTCAGAAACGTCTAGAGCGGTATGTGCGAGCAGTGCGGCATCATGGCTGGCCATTGCGCGCATACGGCGACCCACCTCTACACCGTGAACATCGGGCAGCGAAATATCAAGAATCACTACGTTGGGCTGCCAAAGCTCGAAAAGGCGCAGCGCCTGTTGGCCGCTCATAGCGCTCTGCGTCTCAAATCCCTTGATTTCGAGGACAGCGACCAGGCTGTCGACCGCATCCGCATAGTCGTCAACGACAAGGATGCGTCGCTTGCCAATGGCTGGATGCGAATCATGCGTCCATTGTTCGTAGCGACAGTTTCTTGTGAAGCCTGAATGCATGCTTTCTTCTCCGATGCGTTGCTTGGTCTCTGGCAACGAAGCCAATTCCCGCCAAGCTCAGCAAAAAACGCGCCGATGCAATGTGATTAGCTAGGTCACTTGCTTCGCAACAGGTTTACTTGATTGATCAAAAATCTTGGCTATGACCAGAGTAAAGCCGGAACGCCTTTTCTTGTTTGAGCGTACGCTTCGATTGGAGAACGCCGTTACGCCGGCCTCGTTACGCTAGCAGCTTAATGCGAGGCCACCGCAACGACTGGACGCTACTGTTCCTTAAGGAGCGTCTGCACAATTCGTTTCAGACGCGTGCGACAGGCGTGGATGTAGGCTCGACGGAAAACAATATGCGTTGGGAGCCCCTCTCTCCTCACCTCGCACGGCCTGTCGATGCCGAGGTCGGTCACGAAGTCGATACCATCCAGAGGTTCTGACTCGCGGCGAGTCGATGAAGATCAAGTTCATCATGCGCGCCATCCCTACGAT
>LELG01000174.1 GCA_001045575.1 Candidatus Burkholderia pumila | reverse complement strand
CTGCCAGCACCTCTGTCCCAACGCCACCCGCGAGGTACTCATCAACTACTTGCTGCCGGAACTGCTCGTTGTACTTCGTCATGAAAAACACCCCAAAAAGCCAGATCGATGTCCAACTTTTGGGGGGGCAGTTCACTTGAGCGGGCTTTTTTGACTGAGACTGCTTGACGTTTACGCCGGCTGTTTATTATGTGGCGTAGCCACGATCGACGGCACCTTGCCGTGCTGCTTCGCCAGCAATTCACGGTACAAACCCGGACGCTCGCGCAATTCCTGCGGCGAACCATCGTCGATGACTTTGCCCGCGCTCATCACGATGATGTGGTCGAAGTTCTGCAGCGTCTTCACGCGCTCCGCCTTGATGGCGCTCTGCACGCCGCTTGTACATCGCGCCGATCGGGCAGATGGGTATGCTTGTTGTTGCCCGCGCAGATCGAGCGGCCATCGTAGGGACGCGTGTTACGCGCTTCAGGCTCGTGCACAACGTGATAGCGGGTATGCTTCGAGACAGCATCGGCGAGGACCTGTGCGACGCCACCCATTCCGACGATCTGACCGGAGGCTTCCTCGTAGCACGCGGGAAAATCTGGCTCTACACCGGCATTCGACCGGCCATGATGCTCGCCAGAATCGTCAATCCTGTCTTCACCGGGCTCGCCATGAGAAAAGCGAAAGCGCGTATTGTATTGAAATGAAGGGGATCAGCGAGGGGCTCATGGACGGTATCGGCGCAACTGAATGCGCGGCCTGCTGCTTCACAAGGGGAGCTATTGAGGCGGGCTGGGTGATTCGCAAACAAGCCAACACCGGAGTCGTCCATTGCGGTTGATGCAGCGGACGACCCCGTTTCCACTATTTACAAAGCACCCGCGCATGATGCGCAATATGCTCGCCCATAAACGTAGAGATAAAGAAGTACCCGTGATCGTAGCCATCATGCCGGCGCACGTTCACACCCTGCCCCGCCGCTTTTGCGTTGCGTTCAAAGATATCAGGATGCAACTGCTCCTTCAAGAATTGATCGCCCAAACCCTGATCGATCAAAATCCCGCCTTCGAAGCGCGCCGCGTTCTTCACCAGCTCGCTGGCATCGTACTGCACCCAGGCCGCGCGATCTTCACCGAGATAACCCGAGAACGCCTTCACGCCCCACGGACATTGCGACGGCGCGGCGATCGGCGCGAATGCCGACACCGACTTGTACAAGTCAGGATTGCGCAAAGCCAAAACGAGCGCGCCATGACCGCCCATCGAATGCCCGAAGATGCCGAGCTTATCGCCGTCAACCGGCAGCTCAGCGAGCACAGCCGAGCGCAACTCCTGCGTCACATACGAATACATGCGGTAATGCTTAGCCCACGGCTCACGCGTTGCATCGACATAGAAGCCCGCGCCGACGCCGAAATCCCATGCGTCCTTCTCGCCGGGAATATTGGCGCCGCGCGGACTCGTGTCCGGTGCGATCAGTGCGATGTCATGTTCCGCTGCATATCGCTGTGCGCCGGCCTTGATCGGAAACGTCTCTTCCGTGCAGGTCAGACCGGCGAGATAGAACAGCGCCGGAACCTTGCCGTTCGAAGCCTGCCTGGGCAGGAACACGGAGAAACGCATCGGCAAACCGATGGTCTTCGACTCGTGCTTGTAAATCCGCTGCACGCCATCGAAACAACGATGTTCTTCGACGAATTCGAGCATCGCTGTCTCCCGATCAATAAACGACGACAGAACGGATCGACTCGCCTTTCTTCATCAGGTCGAAGCCATCGTTGATCTGATCAAGCTTCAGATAATGCGTGATGAGGTCATCGATATTAATCTTGCCTTCCATGTACCAATCGACGATTTTCGGCACGTCGGTACGGCCGCGCGCGCCGCCGAACGCCGAGCCTTTCCATTCGCGGCCCGTGACGAGCTGGAACGGACGCGTGCTGATTTCCTGCCCCGCCGCCGCCACGCCGATGATGAACGACTGTCCCCAGCCCTTGTGCGTGCATTCGAGCGCCTGACGCATGAGCTTGACGTTACCGACGCATTCGAACGAATAGTCTGCGCCGCCGTCCGTGAGTTGCACGATATGGTCGACGACGTTCTCCACTTCGTTCGGGTTGGTGAAGTGCGTCATGCCGAACTTCTTCGCCAATTCGATGCGGCCCGGATTGATGTCGACACCGATGATCTTGTCCGCGCCCACCATCTTCGCGCCCTGGATCACGTTGAGCCCGATGCCGCCCAGTCCGAACACGACGACATTCGCGCTCGCTTCCACTTTCGCCGAATACACGACCGCGCCGACGCCCGTCGTCACGCCGCAGCCAATGTAGCAAATCTTGTCGAACGGCGCATCTTCCCGCACCTTCGCCACCGCGATTTCCGGCACGACGATGTAGTTCGAAAACGTCGAAGTGCCCATGTAGTGGAATAGCGGCTTGCCGTCGAGCGAGAAGCGCGAGGTCGCGTCCGGCATCAAGCCTTTGCCTTGCGTCGCGCGAATCTTCTGGCAGAGATTGGTCTTGCGCGACAGGCAGAACTTGCACTCGCGGCATTCCGGCGTGTAGAGCGGAATGACATGATCGCCCTTCTTCAGCGTGCCGACGCCGGGATCGACATCGACGATTACGCCCGCGCCTTCGTGACCGAGAATCGCCGGGAAGATGCCTTCGGGGTCCGTGCCCGAGAGCGTGTAATAGTCCGTGTGGCAGATGCCCGTCGCTTTCACTTCGATCAGCACTTCACCGGCGCGTGGGCCTTCGAGATCGACTTCTTCGATAGTCAACGGCTTGCCTGCTTCCCATGCGATCGCTGCTTTTGTCTTCATGCGTTTTGACTCCCAGGTTGCTAATTCGTAATTAGCGCACGACGTTCAGAACTTCGTAGCATGCGCCCATCGTGTGATAGTCGGTTTTGCCGGCGGGGCTTTTTTCGTCGCTGTACTGGCGGTTGTCGCGCGAAAGGATGCGATACCACGCGCCCCACTTGTGGTCGACGAAATGTTCCCAGCTATATGCCCACAGCCGGTCGTATTCGTTCCAGTAGCGCACGGCGGCCTGCGCGTCACCGTCGCGCTGCATGCGGTCCGCGAGCAGCGCCGCCGCCGCGAGCGATTCGGCCTGCACCCAGAAATACTTGTCTTCGTCGTAGAACTTGCCGTCCGGATCGAAGCCGTAGACCATGCCGCCGTGTTCATCGTCCCATGACAATTTCAGCGCGCGGTCGAACAACTCGCGCGCGCGTTGCAGATGCCATGCTTCGGGCCGATGCCGGTCCAGAATCAGCAGCAGCTTCGCCCATTCGGTCTGATGCCCCGGCTGAAAGCCCCACGGACGAAAAATGTTGCTGCGATCGCCCTTGTTGTATTCCCAGTCGATGGACCAATCCGGCTTGTAGTGTTCCGACACGAGCTCGCCCGCGAGCGCCGCCTGACGATTCACCATGTTGTCCGCGAGTAGCGCCGCGCGATCCAAATAGCGGATTTCGCCGGTCGCTTCGAACGCGGCGAGAAAAGCTTCGCATGCGTGCATGTTGGCGTTCTGGCCGCGATAGTCAGAGACTTTCCAGTCGGCGGTGGCTTCGTCCTTGTACAGGCCGTGCGGCGCGTCCCAAAAGTGCTGTTCCATCAAATCGAATGTTTCGGCGAGATACGCGCGCGCTTCGTCGATGCCCGCTTCCACCGCCTTCGCATACGCCAGCGCGACGAACGCGAGGCCGTAGCAGTGATTGGTGCCATCGGTGACGGTGCGGCCGTCGAGCGTCCAAGCATAGCCACCCGTCCGCAGATTGCGATGTACCTCGCGCAGATACACGATGCCATGCACCACACCGCCGCGATACTCTTCGAGGCCGAAGTGCTTGTACGCCATCGCATAGTTGAAGACGAAGCGCGCGCTCGACACCAGATGCCGCGTCTTGCGGTCGTAGATGATGCCGTCGTTCTTGTAGAAGTGATAGAAGCCGCCGTCCGGGTCCAGGCAATGCGGATGATAGAAAGTCATCGTGCGCAGCGCGTGATCGAGCAGGAAGTCGCGCGTGCGGAAGTCGGGCTGATTCAAGGTGGTGGACATTGGATGACGTGTGATGTTGACGTGTTAACTGAATATCAGGGGCCGATCACAGTATGAAACGGCGTTGCTTAAATCTCCGCCGCTGTCTCTATAGACCATATTCGGGGCGACGCAAAGTTTAAGCAGTATCGGCAGCGATTTCAGAACCATGTTTCCACGCGCCGGTAAAGGTCGATGAAACGTGCATGCCTTTCGTCGAGCTGCGCGTTGGCATGGGGCGTGGCGACAAGCGCTGTCGACGACTTCAGAGCCGCCAGATCATCGATCCGCCAATGCCCCGCCGAGAGATGCCGCCAAGCAAGGCCGCGTGTCGCTGCATTCGGGCAATCGACGGCGTGGAGGCCGGCTTGCAGCCCATCGGCGAGCAGCTGACGCCAGCGCGGGTCGATGGAACCGCCGCCCGCGAGCAGCATCGTGTTCAACGGCGTGCCGTTGGCGCGAATAGCGTCGAGTCCCGCACGCAGGGCGAAGACCACGCTTTCGAACGCGGCGCGCATCAGCTTGCCGCGTGTATCGTCGAGGCCGAGCCAGCCGCCGCGCGCGTTCGGGTTCATCCACGGCGAGCGCTCGCCGATGAGATACGGCAGAAAGCTCACGGATGTGCTGGCGTCTGAAGCAAACGCATCGTCATACGCTTCGGGCCACGATGGGTAGTTGAACCACGCACGCACGTGCTCCAGCGCGACGCCGACGTTCTGCATCGCCACCTGCGTACTACGCGCCCGTCGCCGCGTGATAGGTATGCAGGCCGCGCACGGGCGGCGGGCGCTTCGCCACACATGACGACGATCTGGCCGCCCGGGCCGGTGGTCAGCAACGCATCGCCACTAGATGACAGGTTGCTGCCGAGCGCGGCGCAGGGTGTATCGCCGGCGCCGGTGGTTTATCGGAATGCCCGCTTTCAGTCCAAGCGCGGATGCCACTTCTGGCGACAACGTGCCGCCGTTTTCATGCGATGCCGTCAGCGGAGCAAACCACTCGCGCTGCAAGCCGAGCTTGTCGATGAGTGCATCGTCCCAATTGCCGGATGGTGTGGCGAGCGCGGTGGCGCCAGGCGTCGGAGGGATCGGTCGAACACGCGCCGCCGAGTTTCATGCTTCGGCAGCCAGTACAGCAGCGGCCCCGCCATGCCCGGCGCAACGGGATTCGTCTGCGGTTCGGGCCACGCATCAAGCAAGGCGGCGGCGCGCGTGTCGGGCCAGAGCATCGCGGAAGCAGGGCGCGGCCGGGTTGCATCGGCCGGAACGACGCCGTGCATTTGCCCGGAGAAGCCAATCGCGCTCACCTTCAGCCGCTCATTCGATGGCAGGCGCAATGCCGCATCCACCAACGCCGCATACCACGCTTCCCGCTTCCGGATCCGTTTCGGCCCAGCCCGCGTGCGCTCGTGACTGCATAAGCCGTAGAGGAGAACGCAATCTCGCGCCCGTTGTCATCGACGATGGCGAGTTTCAGCGAGCCTGTACCGAGATCGATGCCGAGAAAACGCATGAATTTCCGTGCTAAAAAGGACTTTAGGGAAAACGCGCAAATAGGGGTTAACCCCGTGACAGAGCGACGCATACGAAAAACGGACTATACGCGCGGCGTGATGCACATCATAACGACGACAGGAAGAACGCCGCCTTGCGTTACGTTACGCGACAGGTTTCCACCGACACGCGTAAAAGCCCATGCAGCAAGGGTCGGGCGCTCGAAACGCCATATGCGGAACACTCGCCCATATGGTCGCGCAAACAGGATAATAGCGCGGCGTGGTCTTGTTGCGCTTTTCTGATCCCCTTACCGCAGATGCCATTCCAAAGAGAGTCATATAGGAGAGAGACATGGCATCGAGTTTGACGGACCCGACGGTCCATCCCGTCGGTGAGCGGTTACCGATAGGACAACTGCTGACTCTCGGCATTCAGCACGTGTTGGTTGGTGATGTACGCTGGCGCGGTCGCCGTGCCGCTGATTCTCGGCGCGACGATGTACCTCACGAAAGATCAGGTTGCCTTTCTGATCAGCGCGGACCTGTTTTCCTGCGGCGTCGCCACGCTAATCCAAACGCTCGGCCTGTGGATCTTCGGCATTCGCCTGCCCGTCATCATGGGCTGCCTGTTCGCGGCAGTCGGCCCGATGATCGCCATCGGCACGAATCCGTCGCTCGGCATTCTTGATGTGTTTGGCTCGACGATTGCTGCGGGCGTGATCGGCATCGTGCTTGCGCTGATGATCGGCAAGCTCCTGCGCTTCTTTCCACCGGTCGTGGTCGGCACGGTGATCGCGGTGATCGACCTCTCGCTGATGAGCGTGGGCATCAATTGGGCGGCGGGCGGCGTCGGCAATCCGGATTATGGCAATCTGTTGTATCTGCTGCTGTCGCTGGTCGTGCTGGCGCTGATTCTGCTCATCAACAAGTTCGCGCGCGGCTTCATTGCGAATATTTCGGTGCTGCTTTGCATCGTCGCGGGCTTCGTGATCGCGGCGACGCTCGGGCGCGTCAACATGGACGGCGTCGCGCACGCGCCGTGGATCGGCATCGTACTGCCGTTCCACTTCGGCATGCCGCACTTCGATCTGCTGTCCATTGCGACGATGGTAATCGTCATGTTCGTGACATTCATCGAATCGACGGGCATGTTTCTTGCTATAGGCTATCTCGTCGAGCGTCCGGTCGATCAGAAGGCGCTCGTGCGCGGCCTGCGTGTCGATGGTCTGGGCACGCTGATCGGCGGCATTTTCAACTCGTTTCCGCATACGTCGTTTTCGCAGAACGTTGGGTTAATCGGCGTGACCGGCGTGAAAAGCCGCTTCGTCTGCGCGACCGGCGGCGTGATTCTCGTCGTGCTCGGCCTGTTTCCGAAAATAGCGGCAGGTCGTGGCTTCCGTGCCGCCCTTCGTGCTGGGCGGCGCGGGCATCGTGATGTTCGGCATGGTCGCGGCGAACGGCATCAAGACGCTGTCGCGCGTGGATTTCTCGACGAATCACCACAATCTGTTTATCGTCGCGGTGAGCGTGGGCATGGTGCCGGTCGTCGCGCCGAAGTTCTTTTCGCAGTTGCCACACGCGCTCGAACCCATTCTGCATAGCGGGATTTTGCTGGGTCGGTATCGGCGGTTGTGTATTGAACGTGGTGTTCAACGGTGTGCGTAAAGGACGCAATGAGCGCGGCAATCCGGCCCATTAATTCGACGGCGCGGTCCTGCCGGTGACGCGCATTGAGCGGTTCCCAACCCCTGCAAGTGTGCTTGCGTTGAGCGTCGCGGTGAAAGCCGCGGCGTTTTTTTCGTGCGCCCATGCTGGGCGCACACTCGTGGGTGCAAGTTCCCGCCATAAACTGGTCACAGCGAATGAAGCGAAGCGCAACTGCGAAAGGGTGACCGGACGTGGGGAGGAAGCGTGAAGCGAAACTGCGAGCCGATGGACA
>LELG01000173.1 GCA_001045575.1 Candidatus Burkholderia pumila | reverse complement strand
CCTCAGCCGGTACGACAGGGGTGCGTCACCCAGATTCGCCGCTGCGAATTCCTCGCTTGCTCAGTTGCCGTGTCGTCCCCGATCGCCAATTTGCTGCCGCTGCATCAACACAATGGACGAAAATTAACACCCTCCGATACCCTCCGATCCAGATTACAACCGGACTTGGGGGTAAAGCTCAGACCATTAAAGGGGATGGCAAGAGTTTTGGATATACACTGGATCTTTCGTGCGGCACGGCAATTCCTGAAAATTTCACTCCGGAACTGTTGACGTTTCCCATCGAATATCAGCCCAACTATATCAAAGCTCTCGGATTCATTCGTCATGGCCATATACTTGATAAGGACGGCGCCATCCTTTGCTGCGAGAAATCGCCATATACAAGGGCTCCGAGAATTTGCCGGATGCAATGGCTTTGGAGAGGTGCTCGCATGAGCTGGCGTAAATGGATCGAGGAACTGCGCGACACTCCGAACCGCGCAGTCACGAACCTCCTCCGCGGCTCGGCCCGATCTAGGAGAATTCGAGCGTGCTGCGCCATATGAGTTTCTTCTGACCATCCTCCCTCGCAGCAGCCGCAATGTTGTCAGGCAGCCTTTGGGTGCGGTCAATGAACACCCGGCAATCAAGTAAGACGACGCAATGGCTGCTCTTCCGTCCTTGCTGGATGCCGGTCTGACAGAATGGCTGAAGTACGAGCGCGAAGCCCTGCCTCAATCGCCAAGGAAACTGGGCGCTTACTCGGCTCAGGTATGCGAAGCGCTGCAATGGCCGTTCTTCTTCGACTTACCCCAAACAAACGCCGCTTTGCAATTGCATCGCGCTGACTGGCTCCATTGGTTCGGCTCGCTTACGCTCTCGGAATATCGCGATCCTCCTGGCCAACCAGCAACCAGCAGACTGACGACCAACTTCAGTCCTTTTGGCAGTCGTTCATTCAGGACGCAGAGCGAATATACTCCGGACGCTTCCTGAATCTTGGTCTCCTGGCGCTTGCCAGGCTTGCGCTCTTCAAGGACGATAGCCTGCGCAACTTGCGGTTGCAGATACAGGCACTCGTCAATTGCTATGAGATCCGCAGAAAACGCGGAAACTCCGCACAGGGAGAATTGGCTGAATCCTTGCGTGGCGTAATGGCGCACAATCCGAACTTGAGCGTATCGAACTATCACGCACTGGTGACTCCCTGCTGAGCAGACTCGGTGACGAGAAAGCCGAATCCATATTGAGTATGGTGGGTCTGATCAGAGCATCGGGATTACAGCGTACACACGAATGCGGAGACTTACCTGCATAAACTGAAGCAACGGCAGAATTTGGATCAGCCAGAATTGACATCACTGGCTATATTCAGCGAGCCGGAGTCTGCGGAAAGGATTCCAGTCGAGACAGATCTTTCCTGGCATGCCTTTGCTGCGTCACTGACTGACTTCCCGAAATGACTCATCGGCGACAAACGGTGAGTCAGCGCAGCCTTTCGACGATGCGCTGATCATCGGCCGAATCCCGCTGTTCCCCGAGGGACTGCGCTGCGCCGTGGCTCAGAATCAATGGGACACCGACGTGCTCGCTTTACGACCGCGCCATTCAGGACGAATTTCCGCTGGAAACGCTGCTTTGGAGATACTTGCAGGCGCAGCATTCGCCAAACGCAAGCCTGGGCGAGCGCGAACAGACCCGGCGATCGCTCCAGAACGCAATCGATACCGAAACACATGCCGATGATTCCGAGAATCAGACATGGGCTTTCTATCTGGAAGAGGAATGGAAAGTCGTGCAGTCGTCCGCCGATCAAGCATTGGCTGCCGGCAGTGAGTGGCTTAAAGAATTGCTCGACCGCTATCGTCCATTGCCGGCACCTTTGTTCACTTAGTCTATTATACTCAACGCTCTCACCGCCAAAAAGAAGCGGCGGCCCGTCAACCGGGCCGCCGCACGGTCACCGCCAGCGTCAGGATATGCACCGGCTTCGAAACACCGAACAGGAACGGCCCGACCGTCACGCCTTCGCCGCTCACCATCTTGAGCAGGTTATACGTGATGTTAGCCGCTTGCCGCTTCGACGTTCGGCATGGTCAGCAGATTGGCTTCATCCGTCAGCGTAGTTCCAGGGAATGCAGCTTTACGCACGGTCTCGGAGAGAGCCGCATCGGCGTGCATTTCGCCATCGACTTCGAGATTCGGTGCGCGTTGCGCGATCAGCTTGCGTGCCTCGGCCATCCCGCTTGCTCGACGCGCGCTCTGCACACTGCCAAAGTTCGAGTTGGAAACCAGCGCCCTTCGGCGTGAACCGAACCGTTCGATCTTACGCGCCGCCAGAATCGTCATGTCGGCAAGCTGCTCGGGCGTCAGCAGTTCGTTGACGTACGTATCGCTAATGAACAGGTTGCGCCCTTGCAGCATCAGCAGATTCATCGCCGCAAAGTTCTGCGCGTCCGCCGACTTGCCCAAAACCTGCTCGATGAACTTCAGGTGTCCTGATACGTATCGATCAAACCGCAGATCATTCCATCTGCAGCGCCGGTATGAATCAGGATCGCGCCGATCAGCGTATTGAACCGCCTTCGCGCTTTCCGCGCGTCACGCCTTCACGCGCCGCGATCTCGTGATACGCCTGCCAGCTCTTCTGATAGCGCGGAGCGTGTCGAACAGGTTTTTGATCGGACGTTTTCGCGCGCTCGATGCTTGCCGTTCGACGAACATCGCCGGTTCATCGACATGACGCCGCACGAATGAACGACACCAGCGCCGGCAGCAAACCGACGGCGAATATCCCGCGCCAGCCGATGTGCGGCAACAGCAGTGGCGCAAACACGCGCGGCGGCGATGGCCGGAAGCATGAAGCCGAGAATGAGCAGATCGAAGCCGTCCATCGCGTAACCAAGGATGGAGGCGACGAGCGCCTGCATGCCGTGGCGCGTGAATCGAACGGAGGAAGAAGTGGAAGCGGTTGTCATCGAAATGTTGCGGCGATAAATGCGACGAGGTCTACGCGCATTTAACCAAACGAAAAAAGCCCGCATTCCTCTGCTCAGGTAAAATGGTGGGCTACGCGCGCAGCAAACGCGACGAACACCGTCAAAACCGGGCCGTTCCGCCGCAAAACATGCGCCAAAAGGCCCGCGCGGCACCTCCGCTCCCAGAAGCGCCACATCAAATCCCAGGATTCGCCCATGACAGGCTTCGATCGCCAGACGATCTCCGACATCACCGCCAAGATGCTGCTCGAAGTGCAGGCAGTGCATTTCAACGCCGAGAAGCCGTACATCTTCACGTCCGGCTGGGCGAGCCCGGTGTATATCGACTGCCGCAAGCTCATCAGCTACCCGCGCGTGCGCCGCGGCCTGATGGAAATAGCCGAAACCACCATCCTGCGCGACGTCGGCTACGAACAGATCGATGCCGTCGCCGGTGGCGAAACCGCTGGCATCCCGTTCGCGGCATGGATCGCCGACCGCCTGATGGTGCCCATGCAATACGTCCGCAAAAAGCCGAAGGGTTTCGGCCGCAATGCGCAGATCGAAGGTCTGCTGACCGAAGGCCAGCGCGTGCTGCTGGTCGAAGACCTGACCACGGACAGCCGCAGCAAGATCAACTTCATCAACGCGCTGCGCACGGCGGGCGCGAAAGTGAACGACTGTTTCGTACTGTTCCACTATAACATCTTCAAGGAAAGCGTGTCGGTACTGAAGGACATCGACGTGGATCTGCACGCGCTCGCCACGTGGTGGGACGTGCTGCGCGTTGCAAAGGAGCAAGGCTACTTCGAAACCAAAACGCTCGATGAAGTCGAGAAGTTCCTGCATGCACCGGCCGAATGGTCAGCGGCGCGACGACAGCACCGCAATAATCGCCTGTCTTCAAGACGATAAAACAAAAAGCCGCTGACAAAACGTCAGCGGCTTTTTGTTTGATTAAAAATTTGTCTTAAAAAGAATTAGGATTCGGAACGGCTGAATCATCCAGCGAGCTATCGCCCAAATAGGCAGACAGATTCATTAATCCGTTGCTTTGCGCGTATGGGAACAGTTCCGAATCTCGTTCGATGCCGAACTTTCGCATTGCCGTGTTCTTTTGCGTACTGATGGTTTTGATACTACGCCGCAATTTCCGTAATCGTCATTCCCGAGACGAACAGCCGCACCACTTCGAGTTCCCGCTTGGACAGGACCATGCTGCGCTGTTGTCCGCTCGATCCCATGCCCATACTGTCGAGCGCCGCCGACCGATGGCCCGAGGTATTCCTGCCCGCGCATGACGTGCTGAATGGCCCAGCCGATATGGTTCATGTCATCGGCCTTGTTGATGATGGACATGACTCCCACTTCCCGCAACCGCTTGGGCAGAGCCGGATTCTCCAGCATGGTCAGCACGACCAACTTGACGCCGCGCGAAAACTGCCGCCCGAGATAATAACCGAGCAGCGGCATACCGTCACCGTACGAGCCGCCGGGCATGGCGAGGTCGGTGACCAGAACGTCGCAGGGCGTCTTCTGCAAGGCCTGGATGAGCTCGGTGGACTGACGCGCCTGCCCCCGACATCGACTTCGGGGAACTTGTTGAGCGCCTGTGTCGCGCCGAACAAAATAACGGGATGGTCGTCTGCGATGGTGACCTTTATTCGCTGGCTCATTTACTCTCCCTGTTTTCCGGTCCGATTGGATGCGCTGCGAATCAACGTCAAATTGCTCATTGTCTGAACGGATTGGTGCGAATTCATCGCTACTCGAATGTCTGCTACAAAGCGCTTTGGATACACGCTATAGGTTAAGTCTCAAGAATCAAGCTTTTAATGCTTTGTTGCAATGTTAAACTGCAACCTCGTATGAAGCGCATCCCTGAGACAAAAAACATCGTTGCAGCGAGCGAAACGCTGATATTCGCGCCACGCCACTGACAGGAGTCAGACACATGTGCCTCGTATGTCGAATCGGGAAATCGGTTTATCGCGGTTTTTTTCGTGCTGGCTTTGAGCGGCGGTGTGTTTCTTTCGAATTCGCGCGACGCGTATGCCGATCCCGCGTTCGTCATCACGAGTACGGATCTCGCGCCCGGAAAAGCCGTAAGCCGCGACCTGTTTTCGACGACTCGGAATGCAAAGGCGGCAATAAATCGCCGCAGTTGTCGTGGCGTGGCGCGCCAGAAGGCACGCGCAGTTACGCCATCACCCTCTTCGACTCCGATGCGCCGGGACGCGGATGGTACCACTGGGCGGTTGCAGGCATTACAACCGGCGTTTCACATATCAACGGCAACGCCAGCGCATCCGGTGAATCGGCCGGCTGGGCGCGATGCAGGCGCACAACGACTGGGACACCGACGGCTACGGCGGCCCGTGCCCGCCGCCGGGCAAGCCACATCGCTATGTCATCACCGTTTATGCGTTGAACACGGACGAGCTTCATCTGAGGCAAGGCACGCCCGCGCACATGTTCGAGCACGAAATCCGCACCATGACGCTCGCCACCGCGCATTTCACCTCAGTAGCCTGTCTGCGTGCGGTCGCGCCGGTAAGCCGTAAATTGGCTTTGCTAGACTGGTCTGGCTTAGCCGTCCGATAAGCGCACCCTCCCCACGCCGCGCGGGCGGCATCCGTCCAATCCGCGCTCCGCACGGCTGTCATGGCCGCATCGCGGCACAAGGGAAACCCTGCCGAATATCTTGATCGTCTATCACAGCGGCTACGGTCACACAAAGAAAGTCGCCGATGCCGTGCTCACCGGCGCCACCGACGCAGGCGCGACGGCCAGACTCCTCGCCGTCGGCGATATCGACGACGCAGCCTGGGCCAAACTCGACGCCGCTGATGCCATCATTTTCGGCGCACCGACATACATGGGCGGCCCGTCCGCCGACTTCAAGAAGTTCGCCGACGCCAGTTCCAAACCGTGGCTTGCGCAAAATTGGAAAGACAAGATCACGGCCGGATTCACGAATTCCGCGCACATGAACGGCGACAAGTTCCTGACCATCTCGTATTTCGTCACGCTCGCGATACAGCACGACATGATCTGGGCGGGCGCGGGCATGATGCCGTCGAACACGAAGGCCGCGACACGCAACGACCTGAACTTCGTCGGCGGCTTCACGGGCTTGCTGACGCAATCTCCCGCCGATGCATCACCCGACGAAGCGCCGCCGCCCGGCGATCTGGAAACCGTGAAGGCGTTCGGCGCGCGCATCGTGGCAGTGACGGCGCGCTGGGTGGGACGCAAGCGGCGGCTTCGTGAAGCGTGCATCATCATCGCGTCTCGAAATCGCACTAAAATATGCAGTTATGCGGCAAGCGCACGCGCGCGCCGGCGACTAACCAGCGAGATCGAGATGACCACGAAAGTATTTGTCGACGGACAGGAAGGCACTACCGGTCTGAAGATTTTCGAATATCTGTTGCAGCGCCGTGACATCGAGGTATTGCGCATCGACGAGGCCAGGCACAAGGACGTCGAAGAGCGCCGCCGTCTGATCAACGAGTCGGACGTGACGTTCCTGTGTTTGCCGGATGTGGCGTCACGCGAGTCGGTGTCGCTGGTCGCGCCCGACAATCAGAAAACCGTGATGATTGACGCCAGCACGGCGTTTCGCACACAGGATGACTGGGCGTACGGCCTGCCCGAGCTGACGAAGGCGCAGCGCGAGCGTCTGCGCACGGCGAAGCGCATTGCGGTGCCGGGATGCCATGCATCGGCGTTCGTGCTGTCAGTGCAGCGGCTGGTCGCGGGCGGCCTCGTTCCCGCCGATTTCGATGCGCACGCCTACTCCATCACCGGCTACAGCGGCGGCGGCAAGAAGATGATCGCCAAATACGAAGCCGGCGGCGATGCGCGCCTCGCCAGCCCGCGCGCCTACGCGCTGGGCCTGACGCACAAGCATCTGCCGGAAATGAAGGTACGCACAGGCCTGAACCGCGAACCAATTTTCACGCCGATCGTCGGTCCCTTCCTGAAGGGTCTCGCGGTGACGACGTATTTTTCGCCCTCGCAACTCACGTGCCGCGTGAAGCCGCAGGACGTGCGCGACATGATCGCCGAGTACTACACCAACGAGCCGTTCATCAACGTGATGCCGTTCGATGCCGAAAACAATCTCGCCGCTGGTTTCTTCGACGTGCAGGCGTGCAACGACACGAATCGTGTGGATATCTTCGTGTTCGGCAATGAGGAGCGCTTCGTTACGGTCGCGCGGCTGGACAATCTGGGCAAGGGCGCATCGGGCGCGGCAATTCAGTGCATGAATCTCGCAATCGGCACAGATGAAGCCGCGGGACTCGCGCGCTGATCAGTTTTTTCATTGCACAGAAAGCCGATTTGCTTCACAGCGAATCGGCTTTTTTTCATGGCGCGTGGATCGCGGTATAGGGGGCGGGCCTCACGGCCCGCCCCTCCCACACAACCGCGCATAAGGGTCCGTACACAGCGATTCGGATTGGTGATCGGTTGGCCCGGCTATCGACGCAACGATGGAAGGCCAAGGGAGC
>LELG01000172.1 GCA_001045575.1 Candidatus Burkholderia pumila | reverse complement strand
TTGTCCATCGGCTCGCAGTTTCGCTTCACGCTTCCTCCCCACGTCCGGTCACCCTTTCGCAGTTGCGCTTCGCTTCATTCGCTGTGACCAGCTTATGGCGGGACTTGCACCCACGAGTGTGCGCCCAGCATGGGCGCACACAAAAAAGCGCCGACCGTATCGAGCCGGTGCTTGCGCGCTTCGATCAGGCCGGAGAGAGGCGTACGCGAAAATCGCGAGCGCCTCCATGATGGAAATGGCAAGGGTCAGTCTGGGATGCACGGTTTCAGCGGGATTTCTGGTCTTGCGGATGAGCATGATGCCGGGCCACATTGCCCAGCTGCAACAGCACGAGCATTGCACCCGCGCCGCCGTCGTTGGGCCGCGCCTGACAGAAGGCGATCACTTTCTGCTTCTGCACGAGCCACGCGCGCACTTTACCCTTCAGCAACGGTTCCTTGCCAATGGATTCGAGCCCCTTGCCGTGAATCACGCGCAGACAATGCAGCCCGCGCTTCACTGATTCGCGGATGAATTCCGCCAGCGCTTCACGCGCTTCCTCGCGCCGCATGCCATGCAGATCGAGCTGCCCTTGCACGATCCACGCGCCGCGCCGCAGATTCTTCACGACTTCCTGGCTAATGCCCGGGCGGCAGTAAAACAGCGTTTCGTCGATATCGAGCAGGCTTTCGGGATCGTACTCGTCGGAGAGCGCTTCCTGAAGCACGGCTTCCTCGTCGAGACGGCTTTGCAGCAGAATCAGCGGCGGCGTGCGCACGATGGTCGTACGCGGCGGCGTCTTCAAAGGCTCGACTTCGCCTATCGCGCGGCGGAACTCATCGGCATGAACGACGGCTTCGCGTTCGGCGCGCGCAGCGGCTACACGCTGGACTTCGCGCTTCTCGGCATCGGCCTTCAAGGCGTCTTTCAGCGATGCCAGGCCCGCCAGGCCCTCGCGCTTCACGGCCTGAGCGACGTCGCGCTTTCGGTTCGTTCGGATGAGGATGGTTCTTTGGCATCGTTCGGCCAGACGGTGGGAAGATAAAAATGGGTCATCGGCTTGAACCGTGGCCGTTTGGTCGATGTCGACACATCGTGACCGGACGGCACACATTTTAGCGGCTCGCCCAGAATTTCAAGACAGCGGGATCAGCTGTGATCCGCTTCGTGACTCATCGAATGCGACGTCGAGATTTCGCTGATGCTTTCCAGATAGCGCTGCGCATCGAGCGCGGCCATGCAGCCGGTGCCCGCGCTGGTGATGGCCTGACGATACACGTGATCCTGCACGTCGCCCGCCGCGAACACGCCGGGAATACTGGTGGACGTGGCATCGCCCGTGGTGCCGCCCTTGGTGATGATGTAGCCGCCCTTCATCTCCACCTGACCGGCGAACAGATCCGTATTCGGCTTGTGGCCAATGGCGACGAACACGCCTTGCAGCGCGATGTCCGTCGTTTCGCCCGACTTCGTGTGCTTCACGCGCAGGCCGGTGACGCCGGAATTGTCGCCGAGCACTTCGTCGAGCACGTGATCCCACTTGATATCCACGACGCCTTCCTTTTCCTTCGCCAGCAGCCGGTCGATGAGAATAGATTCGGCGCGGAACTTGTCGCGGCGGTGAATGACCGTCACTTTCTTTGCAATGCTCGCGAGATACAGCGCTTCCTCGACAGCCGTATTGCCGCCGCCGATCACGGCGACCTCGCCGTTGCGGTAGAAGAAGCCGTCGCAGGTGGCGCACGCCGACACGCCCTTGCCCATGAACTCCTCTTCGGACGGCACGCCCAGATATTGCGCCGATGCGCCCGTTGCAATGATGAGCGAGTCGCAGGTGTATTCACCCGAGTCACCGATCAGGCGGAACGGCTTTTCGGTGAGCTTCGCGGTGTGGATGTGATCAAACACGATGTCCGTGTTGAACGCGCGTGCGTGCTCTTCGAGACGCTGCATGAGTTCCGGGCCTTGCACGCCGGACGGGTCGCCCGGCCAGTTTTCGACGTCGGTGGTGGTCATCAGTTGGCCGCCTTGCGCGAGGCCTGTGAGCAGCAGCGGCAAGAGGCTCGCGCGCGCCGCGTAGACGGCAGCGGAGTAGCCGGCGGGACCGGAACCGAGAATCAGCACTTTGGCGTGCTTGGGCGCGTAATTTCTCATGATAATGGTCCGTTATTGATGGTCGTATCGAGAATGCGGCATCATGCGCTTCCGACAAACGTTAATTGGGTGCAAAACATCAATTATAAAGGCCATGGAAAAAGGCTTCCGAATGAACTTATCATCACGTTGATAGGAAAACTCGCAGATATTTGCGCGCAAATCGCGCAATGACGAACGTGTGACGAGTGTTACAGGGGATGCAAGAAGCCGCCCGTTTTTGCCCCGATGACTGCAATGCAGCGTTTACAATAGGTTATCGTTCCTGGCGGCCCTGCGCGCTGAGTCCGAGCAAAGCGCAACCGCCGACAAGCGACACCGAATCAATGGCCAAAGCTACTTATTCCGCGAGCCCGCAGGCATTGCCGCACCGCATGTCGCGGCTCTTCACCGAGATTCGCTGGATTCTCCAGGTTGCGCTCGGGCTGTTTCTCGTGATGGTGCTGCTTTCATACAGCAGCAAAGATCCGAGCTGGACCCACGCGGTCGGCGTCGATCACATTTCAAACTGGGCGGGACGCGTCGGCGCTTATACGTCCGATATCCTGCTGCTGGTGTTCGGACTGTCTTCATATTGGCTGATCGTGCTACTCGGGCGGCGCATCATCTCCAATTACCGGAAGATCACGTTGCCCGCCGTAACGCCCGACGAAGACGCGCCGAAGGACCGCACGTGGCTCGCGGAAGCGTTCGCGTTCGTGCTCGTGCTGCTGGCTTCCGATGGCATCGAAGCGCTGCGCATGTGGTCGCTCAAGGTGCCGCTGCCGCGTGCGCCGGGTGGCATCGTCGGCGATATCGTCGCGCGGCATGTGTCGCATGCGCTCGGGTTCACCGGCTCGACGCTGTTTCTGCTGATCGTGCTCGGCATCGGTCTGTCGCTGTATTTCCGCTTCTCGTGGCTGTCCGTGTGCGAGAAAGTCGGCGACGGCATCATGACCGTGTTGACCGGCGCGCAGTTGCGGCGCGAAGCGAGCCGCGACCGCAAGTTGGGCGAGCAGGCGGCATCGAAACGGGAAGGCAAAGTCGTACGCTCGCGCGTGAAGCAGGAAGATCACGAGCCGGTCATGATCGTGCCGCCGGTCGCCATGCCCGCGCGTTCCGAGCGCGCCGAGGAGGAAAAGCAGGTGCCGCTCTTCACCGACCTGCCGGGCGATTCCACGCTGCCGCCGCTCGCGTTGCTGGACGCGCCGCCGAAGACGCAGGAAACCATCGCGGCGGATACGCTCGAATACACGTCGCGGCTCATCGAAAAGAAGCTGAAGGATTTTGGCGTCGAGGTAAGTGTCGTTGCGACGTATCCGGGGCCGGTCGTCACGCGTTATGAAATCGAACCGGCGACGGGCGTGAAGGGCAGCCAGATCGTCGGTCTGGCGAAGGATCTGGCGCGCTCACTGTCGCTCGTGTCCATTCGCGTTGTCGAGACGATTCCGGGCAAGAACTACATGGCGCTCGAATTGCCGAATCAGCGCCGCCAGACGGTCAAGCTCTCCGAGATTCTCGGCTCCAAAGTCTATGCGAACGGTTCCTCGCCGTTGACGATGGGTCTCGGCAAGGACATCGGCGGCAATCCCGTTTGCGCCGATCTCGCCAAAATGCCGCATTTGCTCGTCGCGGGCACGACGGGTTCGGGCAAATCCGTCGGCATCAACGCCATGATTCTGTCGCTCTTGTATAAGGCGAGCGTGGATCTGGTGCGCCTGATTCTCATCGATCCGAAGATGCTCGAAATGAGCGTCTACGAAGGCATTCCGCACTTGCTTTGCCCGGTCGTCACGGACATGCGTCAGGCCGGTCACGTGCTGAACTGGGCAGTCGCGGAAATGGAGCGCCGCTACAAGCTGATGAGCAAGATGGGCGTGCGCAATCTCGCCAGCTTCAACACGAAGATCGACGAAGCGAAGAAGCGTGACGAGAAAATCCCGAATCCGTTCAGCCTAACACCGGACGAACCGGAATCACTGACGCGGCTGCCGAACATCGTCATCGTGATCGACGAACTGGCCGATCTGATGATGATCGTCGGCAAGAAGGTGGAAGAGCTGATCGCGCGGATCGCGCAGAAGGCACGCGCGGCTGGCATTCACCTGATTCTGGCGACGCAGCGGCCTTCGGTCGATGTCATCACCGGCCTTATCAAGGCCAACGTGCCGACGCGGATGGCATTCCAGGTGTCGTCGAAAATCGACTCGCGCACGATTCTCGATCAGCAGGGCGCGGAGTCGCTGCTCGGCATGGGCGACATGTTGTACCTGCCGCCGGGTTCGGGTTTGCCGGTGCGCGTGCATGGCGCGTTCGTGTCGGATGAAGAAGTGCATCGCGTGGTCGACAAGCTCAAGGAGCACGGCGAGCCGAATTACATCGAAGGCATTCTCGAAGGCGGCGTCACCGGCGAAGGCACGGCGAGTGCAGACGGCGCTGGCGCGGACGGCGAATCCGATCCTTTATACGATCAGGCCGTCGAGGTCGTCATCAAGAACAAGCGCGCGTCGATTTCGCTCGTGCAGCGGCACTTGCGGATCGGCTACAACCGTGCGGCGCGCCTGCTCGAACAGATGGAAAACTCCGGGCTTGTTTCAGCGATGTCGTCCAACGGCAACCGCGAAATTCTCTCGCCGGCACGCGACATCGAATGATTGCGCATTACAGAGGACAGAGGAATGGAAACGATGAAGCGAATCACGGGGAAAGGTTTGATGCTGGCGATGCTGTTCGTCGCCACGCAGGCGTTTGCAAGCGGAACCGAGCAGCTGAAGGCATTCGTGTCGCAGGTGCATGCGGCGCGCGGCGATTTCACGCAACAGGAAGTGAAAGTACCGGGCAAAAACAACAACGGCGCGAGCGCGTCGCAGATGCCTGCGGCGAAGACGCAAACGTCCAGTGGCACCTTCATGTTCGCGCGTCCGGGCAAGTTCATCTGGTCGTATGAGAAACCGTATTCCCAACTGCTGCAAGCCGATGGCGACAAGCTCTACGTATTCGATAAAGACTTGAACCAGGTAACCGAGCGCAGCCTCGGCGGCGCGCTCGGCGCAAGCCCGGCGGCGATCCTGTTCGGCAGCAACGATCTGGAAAAGAACTTCAGCCTGCGCGATGCGGGCGAGAAGGGCGGCATCAGCTGGCTCGAACTCACGCCGAAAGCGAAGGACACGCAGTTCGAGAAAGTCGGCATCGGCTTCAGGGACGGCAACTTGCAGGCGATGGAATTGCACGATGTCTTCGGCAATGTCACGCTGCTGACGTTCTCGAACATTCAAAAAAACCCGCCGATCAACGCGAACACCTTCAGGTTCATCGTGCCGAAGGGCGCCGACGTGATCGCACCGTCGACGGCGGGCGCGATGCGCTAGCCGTGGCCAGCGACGAAGCGGTTTTTTACTGCGCTTTCCGCTTTGGCATCGATCGAGACGTGGGCGCTCGGCGCGGCTATGCGGCGGCGCATTGTAGAACACCGTTGCCGCATTCAGGTCGTCTGCGGCGGTCGGCGTGCTTTGCGTGCCGAATCCTCTGTAAACCGCCGTGCCTTGCGAGGCGATTTCAAACTGCGGCGCGATCAATGCTCCGTGAAAATAGATGGTTCCGCCCGGAACCGTGTACGCCTGCGCCGACAGATAAACGCACGCAGTCGCGGCGCATACACCGATCTGCGCGATCCAGCGTGCGTTAATTGACTGATGCAACACGATGAATCAATGCTCCTAAACAAGCGCGATTGATTTATCGTCGGATGATAATAGGAGAACTCCGATCGAAGGCGCAAAACATTTTTAAGACGATGCGGGAAAGCCATATGCAGATCGGCTTTAATTAATTCATTATGGTAATTAATGTAATTTTTTTGCAACTACACGCCAATGTGCGCGGCGATCATATCTTCGACGAATGCATCGACGATTTCACGCCTTGCGTCGCGCGCGCGCGTGACCATCTGGAAGGCGATGCGATAGCGCATCGACTCCGCGTTCAGCGGCGCGAGCAAACCGTCCTTAAACATACGGCGCGACGAAATGTTCCGGCAGATAGCCGAGATGGCAGCCGGACAGCACGAGCATGTCGACGGCTTGCATATTGTCGGTGACCGCGCCGATGTTCTGCGGCGTGAGCGTCGCGGCTTCGGGCCGCGGATAACTGCGCCAGGTCCACGCGTGTTCATCGGCTTATGACATCGTGATGCGTCCGGCATCGGCGAATAAGGGATGCGAACGCGCGCAATACGCGAGTTGATCTTCCGCAAAAATCTCCGCGTATTCGAGCGACGGCACGCGATGCCAGAGAAGTAACCGATCGCCATCTGAATGCGGTCGGTAAGCAGCATTTCTTCGAGTTCGCCTAGCGAGCGCACAAGCACCGAAAAGCGCGCCGATTCGTCCCGCTGGCTAAACCGTGCGATCGCTTCGCTCGCGCTCGGCGTATTGCCGTGATGCCCAGTGTCAGCGTGCCGCCCAGCTTCTTGCCGACATTGCGCGCGGTGGCGTTGACGAGATTGGAGAGGTGAGAGAACATTCGGTGCGCCGATATATCGATAAAAATCGATGTGAAGTTGATTTTTGTGCTATTTTAGCGATGCTATTCTGGTGTTATAAATAGGTGATTGCTAACTTAAAAGCCTATTCATCGCCATGAACACATCTTCCTTGTTCACACTCATCGAGCGTTTCAGCGCTGAACGCCTGCAACCGTTGTCCGGCAATCATATGCCGCACTGCGGCGGCATCACCACGATGATGCGCTTGCCCAATGTCGCATCTGCCGAAGACTGGACGTGTGTTTCGTCGGCGTGCGGTTCGATCTGGGCACATCGAACCGCACGGGCACGCGCTTCGGGCCGCGGCAGATTCGCAGCGAGTCGGTGCTGGTGCGTCCGTACAACATGGCAACGCGCGCCGCGCCCTTCGATTCGCTGCGGGTTGCCGATATCGGCGACGTCGCAACCAATCCGTACAACCTGCTCGACTCGATCGATCGTATCGAGCGGAGCGGGCGTACCGGGAGATTCTTGAGCACGGCTGCAAGCCGCTGACGTTCGGCGATCACACCATCGCGCTGCCGATCCTGTGCGCGATTCACGCGAAGCACGGCAAGGTCGGCCTCATTCACATCGATGCCCACGCCGACGTCAACGACACCATGTTCGGCGAGAAGATCGCGCACGGCACGCCGTTTTGCCGCGCGGTGGAAGAGGGATTGCTGGATGCGGGCAAACCAGTTCTCGACCTGATTGAACCATTACGAGTACGTGGGGGTGTAATGCATCGAGACGTTTGTATAGGTTAGCCAGAAAAATTTGAACGGCGTCCGTTTTGTGGCTGCTCACGTTATCGCAGATCACGTGAATCTCCTTTCCGGCTGG
>LELG01000171.1 GCA_001045575.1 Candidatus Burkholderia pumila | reverse complement strand
CCTCGACAAAAAGGTCGAGCATGCCATGGTTATCCGCGTCGCTACTTCATTGCCTCAGGGTTCGATTACGTGTGGAAAGTGCGTTCGGGCGGCTGTGAAATCAGCGTTCGATTACGCGTGGAATACGTACAGTCGCCCTTTCGCAGCTGCGCTTCGCTTCATTCGCTGTGACCAGCTTATGGCGGGACTTGCACCTGCTGGAGTGCGCCCATGCTGGGCGCACACAATATAAAAAGAACCCGAAATTTCGGGTTCTTTTCACTTCAAGCGCAAGAAAAACTCAATGCGCCGCCAAATCCCCGCCGCCGGCACGTTCCGGCTTGGTGATCCAGATTAGCACGATCAGCGCCACGAAGATCCCCGCCGAAATATAGAACATATCGTTCACGCCGAATTGCGCGGCCTGCTGCGTCGCCATGCTGTTGAACATGCCGTAAGTCTGTTCCTGCGATAAACCCAGCGCATTCAACTGCTGAAGCGAGTTTGCAAATACCGGATTGAACGCGTTCGCCTGTTCCGTCAATTGCACATGATGCACGATGGTCCGATGCTCCCAGGCCGTCGAAAAAATCGACGTGCCGATACCGCCGCACATGATCCGCACGAAGTTCGACAGGCCCGACGCCGCCTGAATCCGATGCCCCGGCAATCCCGACAGCGTTTATCGACACGAGCGGAATGAAGAACCGGCAGCGTGAACGCCCACGTATCGACGCCGGTCGTATAGCGCGAGCGCATCCAGAAGCACAGCGCGAAGATCAGAAACGCCGCCGTCGCAATACGACGCGGATCCGTGCGCGGCAGGAACTTGCCGGTGATCGGCGAGAGCAGAATGGCGAAGAAGCCGACGGGCGCCATCACCAGACCCGCATCCGTCGCCGTGTAGCCAATATCCGTTTGCAGCCACAACGGCAGCAGCACGAGATTGCCGAAGTACAGGCCATAGCCGACCGACAACGCAATCGTCCCGCCGGTGAAATTGCGCAGCGCGAACAGCGACATATCGACAACCAGATGTTCCGCCGTCAATTCCCACACGATAAAGAACGCAAACGCGATCACCGCGACGAGCGCCAGCACGACGATGGTCGTCGAGTTGAACCAGTCGAGGCCCTTGTCGAGCATGATCTGAAGCGAGCCGACCCATACGACGAGCAAGCCGAGCCCGACGACATCGATCGGTGCTTTTCGGAGGGCCGAATCGCGGTCACGGAAGATGAAGTACGTCGCGCCCGCCGCCAGGATGCCAACCGGAATGTTGACGTAGAAAATCCACGGCCCACTAGTGTTGTCGGAAATCCAGCCGCCGAGAATCGGGGGCCGGCCACGGACGCGATAAGCGTCGTCATCGACCACATCGACAGCGCGATGGGCGCTTTCTCGCGTGGATAGCTCGCAAGCAGCAGCGTTTGCGAGAGCGGGATCATCGGGCCGGCGACTGCGCCCTGGAACACGCGCTCGGCGAGCAAAAACGGCAGCGACGGCGCGAGCCCGCACAACAGCCACGACGCGATCACGAACAGAATGATGGAGCCGAGAAGCCGATGCGCTGCGTGAGCTAACCCGTCAGCGGCACCGAGATCGCGTTGGCGAACGCGAACGAGGTGATGACCCACGTGCCCTGATCGGAAGCGATGCCGAGATCGTCGGAGATCGACGGAATCGAGACGTTGGCAATCGACGTGTCGAGCACGTTCATGAACACCGCGAGCGATACGGCGATCGTCCCGAGAACGAGCTTCCCGCCTTCGAGCGGCGCGTGAACGACGTTCTGCTGAACCATGTCGTACATTAGTTTAGCAGTCGACGCCGACTTTGTCGCGCGTTGATTGCGCGACGTCGACGAAGAAGCCGTCGGCGCAGCGCCCGGACCCCGTCCCGCATTCTGTTCGATGATGCGCGCAATCATCTTCTGATCCGCATCCGCGTCGTATTTGTCGAACACGTTCGTCTGATAGACGGTGTTCGCCGCCGCGCCCAGGTTGCCGCCTTCTTCGCTCTTGATGGTCACGTCGACGTCCATCGACAGGCCGATGCGCAGCGGATGCTGTTCCAGCTCCTTCGGATCGAGCTGGATCCGTACCGGCAGACGCTGCACGACCTTGATCCAGTTGTCCGTCGCGCGTTCTGAGCTGGCAGCAGCGAGAACGCCGAACTCGTGCCCACCGAAAAGCCAACTATTTTACCATGATACACGACGCTCGAACTGTACAAGTCCGCCGTCAATTCGACCGGCTGGCCGATGCGCATATGCTGCAGTTGCACTTCCTTGAAGTTGGCATCGACCCAGACGCCGTTGAGCGGTACGATGGCCATCAGCAGATTGCCCGGAGCCAAGCGCTGGCCGACCTGCACCGAACGCATTGCCAATAACCCGTGACCGGCGCGGGCAGCGTGTTGCGCACATAGTTGATGTACGAGTCGTGCACTTTCACGGCGGCGGCCAGCAGGCCAGCACATTCGGATGTTGTGCGATCGAGGTATTCGCTGTCAGCGAACGATTTGACGCCAGTTCCTGCTCGGCGGTATCGAGTGCGGCTTGTGCGCCACGCACCGCATCACGCGCGTGCGAGATTCTTCCTGCGACAGCGTGCCCGTCTGTGCGACCTGCATGCGGCGCTTCAAATCATCCTGCGCGAGAGAGGTCCGAGCGGCGCCGCGCAACCTGCGCTTCGTACTGGCCTTTGTTGACGAAGTACGTGCGCACTTGACGCAAGGTCTGCGCGAGATTCGCTTCGGCGGGATCGAGCGCGACTTTCGAATTGGCGGGATCGAGCGAGACGAGCGGGTCGCCGATCTTGACCGTCTGCGTGTCGTCCGCGTTCACGGAGATGACCGTGCCGGTAACCTGCGGCGTGATCTGCAAGACGTTGCCGTTGACGTAGGTATCGTCGGTGGTTTCGTGAAAGCGCGCGACGAGGAAGTAGTACAGCCCGTACGCGATCGCCGCGATGATGATGACGAGCACGATCAGCGTCATCAGCACGCGGCGCTTGCTATTGTTCTGTTTCGGCGCGTGCGCGGCTGCCGAGGTGGCGGCAGCTTTTTGATTAGGGTCGCTCATTGAAAGACTCCGGATATTTCGTATTTGTCGTGATGCGTGTTAGTTCTTGGCTTGCGCTGTCGTCGTGACTTTCTGCCCGTTTCCGTCGATAGCCAACTCGCTGTCGGTCGCGTCGAAGCCGCCGCCGAGCGCGCGGATCAGCGCGATCGATCTGCAGGTCGCTGCGGCGCATGCGCAGGTTCGTCACGGTCTGCTCGTTCGCGAGACGGTTCTGGTCCGCCGTCAGCACTTGCAGTTGCGGCGACAAGCAGGGCCTTGTAGCGTTCACCGCGAGGTGATACGCGCTCGTCGCAGCCGTCAGCGCACGCTGCGCATCGCCCATTTGCTTATCGACGGCGCGGATGGACGAAATGTTCGTCGCCACGTCGTTCAGCGCGTTGATGAGCGTTTAGTTGTAGTTGGCAACGTCGCCATCGAAATCGGCGTAGCAGCCTTTCAAGTTGCGCGCGCAGGGCGCTCTGCATCGAAGATCGGCAGATGGGATGGCCGGTCCCGCCTGAATCTGGCGGCTGCTCGATTGCAGGAAACGGCCCCAGCCGAACGCGTCGAAACCGAAGCCCGCGGCCAGATTTATGTCCGGGGAGAATTCGGCCTTCGCTTTCCTGATGGTGTTGTGCGTCGCCGCTTCGACCTGCCAGCGCGCCGCGACGATATCTGGACGGCGCGCGACCAGATCAGCGGGCACGTTGTCCAGCAGCGTCACGTTGACGTTCGGGTTGATCACCGGATTGGTGATCCGCAAGCCGTGGTCGGAACCTTTGCCGAGCAGCGCGGCAAGCCTGATAACGTACCGGCTCGATCTGCCCGTCGAGATCGCTCAGATTGGTTTGGCTGGTTGCGACGTTGCCCTCGGCGGTGTGGCGCTCCACGTTCGTGTCCCAGCCCCGCCGCGACGCGCCCGTTGGTGATGCCGCCCGGCATTCTCGCGGTTGGCGACTTCGGATTTCGCGCTGCGTGACATCGCGCAGCGCGTAGAGCAGGCGAGCTGCTTATACGTGCGCACCACCGACGGCGCGAGCGTCACGCGCGCCTGCTACCGGCTTCGGCGGCTTTCTGCTGCGACACCG
This sequence comes from Candidatus Burkholderia pumila, assembly GCA_001045575.1. Classification (GTDB taxonomy): domain Bacteria; phylum Pseudomonadota; class Gammaproteobacteria; order Burkholderiales; family Burkholderiaceae; genus Caballeronia; species Caballeronia pumila. The sequence continues at coordinate 3,352 of LELG01000171.1, read as the reverse complement.
TTTGGTTCAGACGCGCGCGGTTCTTGCCCTACAGATCGAGATCCCATGACGCGCTCGCCAGCGCGTTGTTCTCGCTGAATCACGTGCCGCCGTAGGGCGGCGGGAACAGCGCGTTGCCGGAATACAGTTCAGTTCGCGCGTCCACGAGTACGAGCCGTTGATCTTCGGTAGAGTGCCGAACGCGACGTCTCACGCCGATGCCTTCGCAATGCGCGCCTGAGCCTGCGCGATGGTCGGTGCTCCGCGAGCGCTTCGTCGATCAGCTTGGGCAGTTGCGGATCGCCGAACTGGCTGGCCCAGTCGAGCGTGGGCCACTGGCCGCCCTGGCCGAGCACCCCCTCTACGTGGCCTCGTAGCGGTCGGTCGGCGCGATCTGCTTGTCGCTCGAAATGCCCGAGTAATTAGCGCAGCCCGTGACGAACAGCGCGATGGCGGTGGCCGCGAAGCGCGGGCAGGGAAAGATATTTCATCGCTCGTCTCTTAAGATCAGAGTTAAACATAGATATTGCAATCATTTTGTGGCTTTCTGGGCCTACTTTCGACATAGTTTTTAGTCAATGCAATCACGTGCCCGGCTTGTCGTTGCCGGCGAGCACGGCAGCCGCTGCCGGATCGCAGGAATTGACAAGAAGCCGGTCAGCAGACCGTCGAGCACGTGCGTGAAGATGCCAGGCACCTGCTCGGCCATCGCGCAGCCATCATCCATGAGTGCGAGACGCATGACACGGCGATTCGCCTCGCTGCGTACGCGCGACAGAGCAGCCCGCGCTTTTCCAGACGGTCGATCAGACGCGTGACGGCGCTGGCATCGATCCCGTATTCACGGGCGATATCCGTGCCATCGCGCACTTGCTGACCGCCAGCATGAACATGATGCTAGCCTCCGTCCCCGTGATGCCGAGCTGCGAAGTGGTGTGCTGCGTGACGCCGTTCCACATGGTCGAGCGCACGCGGCTGATGAGATAACCGACGCTTTCGCTCAAAACATAGTCGTTGATGGCGGACGGTTTCGGGGCGTTATTCATGTAAATATTCATGCGATTGCAATAGTTGCCTAGGCAAGATTATAGAAGCGCGTTTCAGATGCTGCAAGAAATTTTTACAAGTGCGCTTAATAATGGGCCGCCATCGCGTGGCGTCCGCTAAGAGAGGAATTCATCTGTCGTCGTATGTTTGGTTTGAGGCGGGCGGCGCAAGCTAATTGCTGGTAAGGTCCTATTGCAAAGATCATTCATCCGTGCTATAATTTTTAATTATAATTGTGCATTACTCTCCTCCTCACTAAGGGCTTTCGGTTTGCCGAGTAACGGAGTCTTCGCTTTTTTCCTTAAACGAAAGCGAGGATCGTTCCGACGGTGCACAAACCAAGACACTCTCTAATGACGACTCGCGCCCTTCGCAATATCGCCATCATCGCCCACGTCGACCACGGCAAGACCACGCTCGTGGACCAACTGCTTCGCCAGTCGGGCACCTTCCGGGAAAACCAGCAGGTCGCCGAACGGGTCATGGATTCGAACGAGATCGAAAAGGAACGTGGCATCACGATCCTGGCGAAGAACTGCGCGGTCGAACATGAAGGCACGCACATCAACATCATCGATACGCCGGGACACGCTGACTTCGGCGGTGAAGTGGAACGCGTGCTGTCCATGGTCGATTCCGTGCTCCTGCTCGTCGACGCCGTCGAAGGCCCGATGCCGCAAACGCGCTTCGTGACCAAGAAGGCGCTCGCGCTCGGCTTGAAGCCGATCGTCGTCATCAACAAGGTGGACCGGCCGGGCGCGCGTATCGACTGGGTGATCAACCAGACCTTCGATCTGTTCGACAAGCTCGGCGCAACGGAAGAGCAACTCGACTTCCCGGTCGTATACGCGTCGGGCCTGAACGGCTACGCTGGTCTCGATCCGGAAACGCGCGAAGGCACCATGCGTCCGCTGTTCGAAGTCATCCTGCAACACGTGCCGGTGCGTCCGGCCGATCCGGATGGTCCGCTGCAACTGCAGATCACGTCGCTGGACTACAACTCATATGTGGGCCGTATCGGCGTGGGCCGTGTTGCGCGTGGCCGTATCCGCCCAGGCATGCAAGTGGCCGTGCGTTCGGGTCCGGACGGCGCTATCCTGAATCGCAAGATCAATCAGGTGCTGTCGTTCCACGGCCTTGAGCGCGTGCAAGTGGAAGAAGCGCAAGCGGGCGATATCGTGCTAATCAACGGTATCGAAGAAATCGGCATTGGCGTGACCATCTGCTCGCCGGACAAGCCGGAAGTGCTGCCCATGATTACCGTTGACGAGCCGACGCTCACGATGAACTTCCTCGTGAACTCGTCGCCGCTCGCGGGCAAGGAAGGCAGGTTCGTCACGAGCCGCCAGATTCGCGACCGCCTGACGAAGGAACTGAACCACAATGTCGCGCTGCGCGTGAAAGACACCGGCGATGAAACCACGTTCGAAGTCTCGGGCCGTGGCGAATTACACTTGACCGTTCTGGTCGAGAACATGCGCCGTGAAGGTTACGAACTCGCCGTGTCGCGTCCGCGCGTGGTGTTGCAAGAGATCGACGGCGTGAAGTGCGAGCCGTATGAAAACCTGACGGTCGATATCGAAGATCAGCATCAGGGCGGCGTGATGGAAGAGCTTGGCCGCCGCAAGGGCGAAATGCTCGACATGACGTCGGATGGCTGTGGCCGCACGCGTCTCGAGTACAAGATTTCGGCGCGTGGCCTGATCGGCTTCCAGAGCGAGTTCCTGACGCTGACGCGCGGCACGGGCCTGATGAGCCACACGTTCGACTCGTACGCACCGGTGAAGGAAGGCTCGCTCGGCGAGCGTCGCAACGGCGTGCTGATCTCGCAGGACGATGGCGCTGCGGTTGCCTACGCACTGTGGAAGCTGCAAGACCGCGGCCGCATGTTCGTCTCGCCGGGCGATGCGCTGTACGAAGGCATGATCATTGGCATCCACAGCCGCGACAACGACCTCGTCGTGAACCCGATCAAGGGCAAGCAACTGACGAACGTTCGCGCATCGGGTACGGACGAAGCCGTGCGTCTGGTGTCGCCGGTTCAATTGTCGCTGGAATACGCGGTCGAATTCATCGATGATGACGAACTCGTCGAAGTCACACCGCAATCCATCCGTCTGCGCAAGCGTTACCTGAAGGAACACGAGCGCCGTCGCGCGAGCCGTGAAGGCAACGCAGACTAATCGTCTATCGCGTTGAATGATCTGGATAGGGGCGGACCGTAAGGCCCGCCTCCTCCCACACCACCGTGCGTAAGGGTTCATACACAGCGGTTCGGATCGATTGATCGGCTAGGGAGGCAGTGATGGAAGACCGAGGGATCGCA
>LELG01000170.1 GCA_001045575.1 Candidatus Burkholderia pumila | reverse complement strand
GGCTTTGGTACACGCTTCCTTCAGACCCCGCCTCACGACGACGCCCTTGCGTGTCGCTAGTCCTTCACCACCATCAGGTTGGACAGGGGACTCCCACCCCCAAGCTGTTGCGCATGCGCGGCGCACCCACACCAAAAGCAAAAGCCACCTTCGGGTGGCTTTGTCGTTCTTGGCGTGCGCTCTTGTGTATTTCACAAACGCCCGCACATCCTTGTTGCACAAGCGTCACCGGGCTTATTTGAAGATTCGGCAGACGGTCATATGACGAAGGGTTCTGTGCTATGCTAGTTAAATCCGCTGTTGGTTTTGGTTGTCGCATTTAGGTCCTTTCAAGCAGACTTGATTCGCGCAATCCGCTAAACGGTCAGGCCGTGGCGCGGAAGGTTTTGTAACCCGCACTTCCTCGGGAAACCCGAAGAAAGGTGAGCGTAAAAATGATGCAGCAATTCCAGTCGAACTCATATTTGTTCGGCGGCAATGCTCCGTACGTCGAAGAACTGTATGAGCAATATCTCGATAATCCCGCGTCAGTGCCCGAGACCTGGCGAGCATATTTCGACGCGTTGCAGAACGTGCCCGCCTCCGACGGCTCGGCACACAACGACGTGGCTCACGGCCCCATCGTCGAATCGTTTGCTCAGCGCGCCAAGCAGAACGCTTTCCTGCCGCGCGAAGGCGGTGGCGGCGAAGATCTCGCCACTTCACGCAAACAAGTCTACGTCCAGTCCCTCATCGGCGCGTATCGCTTCCTCGGCTCGCAATGGGCCAATCTCGATCCGCTCAAGCGCCGTGAGCGTCCGCACATCCCCGAACTCGAACCTGCGTTCTACGACTTCACCGAAGCTGATATGGACCAGACGTTCAGCGCCACGAACCTGTATTTCGGTTTCGAGAAGGCGTCGCTGCGCGAGATTGTAAAGGCGCTTCGTGACACGTATTGCGGCACCATCGGCGCCGAATACATGTACATCAGCGATCCGGAACAGAAGCGCTGGTGGAAGGAACGCCTCGAATCCATCCGTTCGACGCCGAATTTCTCGAACGACAAGAAGAAGCATATCCTGAATCGCCTGACGGCTGCCGAAGGCCTCGAACGCTTCCTGCACACCAAGTACGTCGGTCAGAAGCGTTTCTCGCTGGAAGGCGGCGAAAGCTTCATCGCGTCGATGGACGAAGTCGTGCATCACGCAGGCAAGAGCGGCGTGCAGGAAATCGTCATCGGCATGGCGCACCGTGGCCGTCTGAATGTGCTGGTCAATACGCTCGGCAAGATGCCGGCGGACCTGTTCGCCGAATTCGAAGGCAAACACGTCGATGACCTGCCGGCAGGCGACGTGAAGTACCACAAGGGTTTCTCGTCGGACGTGTCGACGGAAGGCGGCCCGGTTCACCTGTCGCTCGCGTTCAACCCGTCGCACCTGGAAATCGTGAATCCGGTGGTCGAAGGTTCGGCCAAGGCGCGTATGGACCGCCGTGGCGATGAAGACAGCCTGCAAGTGCTGCCGGTGCAAGTGCACGGCGACGCGGCATTCGTCGGTCAGGGCGTCGTGATGGAAACGCTGAATCTCGCGCAGACGCGCGGTTACGGCACGCACGGCACGCTGCATATCGTCATTAACAACCAGATCGGCTTCACGACGTCGGATCCGCGCGATTCGCGCTCGACGCTGTATTGCTCGGACGTGGTCAAGATGATCGAAGCGCCGGTCCTTCACGTGAACGGCGACGATCCCGAAGCCGTCGTGCTCGCCACGCAGCTCGCGATCGACTTCCGCATGCAGTTCCACAAGGACGTCGTGGTCGACATCATCTGCTTCCGCAAGCTCGGTCACAACGAGCAAGACACGCCTGCCGTCACGCAGCCGCTGATGTACAAGACGATTGCGAAGCATCCGGGCACGCGCACGGTCTATGCCGAAAAGCTGGTTCAGCAAGGCGTCATCACGACGGAAGACGCGGACAACTTCGTCAAGGAATATCGCTCGGCGATGGACGAAGGCCATCACACGGTCGATCCGGTGCTCTCGAACTACAAGAGCAAGTACGCGGTGGACTGGGTGCCGTTCCTGAACCGCAAGTGGACGGACGCGGCTGACGCAGCCGTGCCGCTCGCAGAACTGAAGCGCCTCGCGGAACGCATCACCACGATCCCGGAAAACTTCAAGGTTCACCCGCTGGTCGAGCGCGTCATCAACGACCGCCGCGCGATGGGCCGTGGCGAAGCCAAACTCGACTGGGGCATGGGCGAACACCTCGCGTTCGCATCGCTGGTAGCGTCCGGTTATGCCGTGCGTCTGACGGGTCAGGATTCGGGCCGTGGCACGTTCACGCACCGCCACGCCGTTCTGCACGATCAGAATCGCGAGCGCTGGAACGACGGCACGTACATTCCGCTGCAAAACATTGCGGAAGGTCAGGCGAAGTTCACGGTCATCGACTCGGTGTTGTCGGAAGAAGCAGTGCTCGGCTTCGAGTACGGTTATTCGACGGCTGAACCGAACACGTTCGTCGCGTGGGAAGCGCAGTTCGGCGACTTCGTGAACGGCGCGCAGGTCGTGATCGACCAGTTCATCTCGTCGGGCGAAGTGAAGTGGGGCCGCGTTTCGGGTCTGACTATGATGCTCCCGCACGGCTACGAAGGCCAGGGTCCGGAGCACTCGTCGGCGCGTATCGAGCGCTTCCTGCAACTATGCGCGGACCACAACATGCAAGTGGTTCAACCGACGACGCCGGCGCAGATTTTCCACCTGCTGCGCCGCCAGATGATTCGCCTGTTCCGCAAGCCGCTGATCATCGCTACGCCGAAGTCGCTGCTGCGTCACAAGGAAGCCGTGTCGGATCTGTCGGAACTGGCCAATGGCTCGTTCCAGCCGGTCATTGGTGAAGTGGACGACGCGATCGACGCGAAGAAGGTCAAGCGCGTGATTTGCTGCTCGGGCCGCGTGTACTACGACCTGATTGCGCATCGCCGTGAAGCGAAGAGCAATGATGTGGCGATTGTGCGTATCGAACAGTTGTATCCGTTCGCGCACAAGCAGTTCGCCGCAGAACTCAAGAAGTACGAGAACGCAACCGAAGTGGTCTGGGTGCAGGACGAGCCGCAGAATCAGGGCGCATGGTTCTACATCGAGCACCATCTGCGCGAAGGTATGAAGGAAGGCATGAAGCTGGCATACAGCGGCCGTCCGGCATCGGCTTCCCCGGCAGTCGGCTACTACGCGAAGCACTACGAGCAGCAAAAGGCGCTCTTGGAAGGCGCGTTCGGCCGTCTCAAGGGCGCATCGATCATCTCCAAGTAGTTTTGCTTGAACGGACCCGGCGGGCAAGCCTGCCGATCTCGACGACGCTCGCACACACACAGACACAGACACGCATCAGGACAAAACAGAAATGGGTATCGTAGAAGTCAAGGTTCCCCAGCTTTCCGAGTCGGTCTCGGAAGCGAGCATGCTGCAATGGAAGAAGAAGCCGGGCGAAGCAGTCGCCCAGGACGAAACTCTTATCGAAATCGAAACCGACAAGGTCGTGCTCGAAGTGCCGGCTCCGTCGGCTGGCGTGCTTGCGCAAGTCATCAAGCATGACGGCGATATTGTCGGCGCGGATGAAGTCATCGCGAAGATCGATACTGAAGCCAAGGCTGGCGAAGCACCGGCGGCTGTCGCCGCTGCTGGCGACGCAGAAGTGAAGCCAGCTCCGCAAGCCGAACCGGCGTCGTCGGCTGCTGCGCAAGCGACCGCCACGGCAACGGGCGGCGCGACATCGCCGGCTGCGACGAAGATCCTGGCCGAGAAGGGCGTTTCGGCGGATCAGGTTTCGGGTTCGGGCCGCGACGGACGCATTACCAAGGGCGATGCACTCGCCGCTCAGGCTGGCGCACCGGCTGCGAAGACCGCAGCACCGGCTCCGGCCCCCGCCAAGGCTGCGAAGTCGTCGCTGCCGCAAGTCAGCACACCGGCATCGGCCGAAGCGTGGCTGAAGGAGGACCGTCCGGAACAGCGCGTGCCGATGTCGCGCCTGCGTGCGCGTATCGCCGAGCGTCTGCTCCAATCGCAGCAAACCAACGCCATCCTGACGACGTTTAACGAAGTCAACATGGCGCCGGTCATGGATCTGCGCAACAAGTACAAGGATCGCTTCGAGAAGGAACACGGCGTGAAGCTCGGCTTCATGTCGTTCTTCGTGAAAGCCGCCGTGCACGCGCTGAAGAAGTTCCCGCTGGTGAATGCATCGATCGATGGTAACGACATCGTTTATCACGGCTACTTCGACATCGGTATCGCGGTCGGTTCGCCGCGCGGTCTGGTGGTGCCGATCCTGCGCAATGCAGATCAGATGAGCCTCGCGGACATCGAAAAGAAGATTGCCGAATTCGGCCAGCAGGCGAAGGATGGCAAGCTGTCGATCGAAGAAATGATCGGCGGCACATTCTCGATCTCGAACGGCGGCGTGTTCGGCTCGATGCTCTCGACGCCGATCATCAACCCGCCACAGTCTGCCATTCTCGGCGTGCACGCGACGAAGGAACGCGCTGTGGTCGAAAACGGCCAGTTTGTGATCCGCCCGATGAACTACCTCGCGCTGTCGTATGACCACCGCATCATCGACGGCCGGGAAGCCGTGCTGTCGCTGGTTGTGATGAAAGATGCGCTGGAAGATCCGGCTCGCCTGCTGCTGGACCTGTAGAACTAATGTGCCTTCGGACGCGCGCGATAGGCTCGCACGCGCCTTCAATAAGGCGTCTGCGCAAGAGCGTAGTCATGCAAAAGGAAAGTCATGTCCAAGGAATTTGATGTCGTCGTGATTGGCGCGGACCCTGGCGGCTAATATCGCGGAGATTCGCGCAGCGCAACTCGGCAAAACGGTTGAAGATGTTGGCGCGTAAAGATGGCATTGTCGAAAAGATGACGAAGGGCATCGAGTTTCTGTTCCGCAAGCATAAGATCACGTGGCTCAAGGGTCATGGCAAGTTCACCGGCAAGAACGACGCTGGCGTGCAGATCGAGGTGTCAGGCGAAGGCGAGACGGAAGTCGTCACGGCGAAGAACGTCACCATCGCGACCGGGTTGAAGGCGCGTCATCTGCCGAATATTCCGTGTCGACAACAAGCTGATTGCCGACAACGAAGGCGCGCTGTCGTTCGACTCCGTGCCGAAGAAGCTCGCCGTCATCGGCGCAGGCGTGATCGGTCTGGAACTGGGCTCGGTGTGGCGTCGTCTGGGCGCGGATGTGACCGTGCTCGAAGCGCTGCCACAATTCCTGGGTGCAGCGGATGAATCGCTGACGAAGGAAGCTGCCAAGCAGTTTAAGAAGCAAGGGCTGGATATTCACCTCGGCGTGAAGATCGGCGAAGTGAAGACAACGGGCAATGGCGTGTCCATCGCTTACACGGACAATGCTGGTAACGCGCAGACGCTGGAAGCCGATCGCCTGATCGTGTCGATCGTCCGCGTGCCGAACACCGACAACCTCGGTCTGGAAAGCATCGGCCTGAAGGTGAACGAGCGCGGTTTCATCGACGTGGACGATCATTGCGCGACCCGCGTGCTGGGCATGTACGCGATCGGCGACGTGGTGCGTGGCTCGATGCTCGCACACAAGGCGGAAGACGAAGGCATGGCGGTGACGGAAATCATCGATGGTCAGAAGCCGCACATCGATTACAACTGCGTGCCGTGGGTCATCTACACGGAACCGGAAATCGCGTGGGTCGGCAAGACGGAACAGCAGCTTAAGGCCGAAGGCCGCGAGATCAAGACCGGCCAGTTCCCGATGGTGGCCAATGGCCGTGCGCTCGGTATCGGCAAGGCTGAAGGGCTTCGTCAAGATGATCGCGGATAAGAAGACCGACGAGATTCTCGGCGTGCATATCATCGTGGCGGACGCATCGGATCTAATCGCGGAAGCGGTGGTGGCGATGGAGTTCAGGCGGCGTCGGATGATATCGGCCGCATTTGCCATCCGCATCCATTGCTGTCGGAAATGATGCGTGAAGCAGAGCTCGCGGTGGATAAGTAAGCGCACGTTGAATATGTGATTGTCGTTTTCTCCGCCAATGCGGAGATAGACCGATGTAAGCACCATTTGACTGCGTTAAGTCAAGGCAGCACAACAAAGGCGAGCGGGTTTGATCCGCTCGCCTTTGTCACGTTAAAAAACGGTAGAAGATGAACGTCACCGAATACTACGAAAATGAACTGCTCACGCGGGGCTATCAATCGGACGAAGCGCAGCGCGCGGCGGTCGCGCGTCTTCAGCAGTGCTACGACGAATGGGGCGCGTACAAGTCGCTCCGCTCGAACGCGTTCAAGAAGCTGCTCATGCGCCCGGAGTTGCCGCGTGGCGTATATATGTGGGGCGGCGTGGGGCGCGGCAAGAGCTTTTTGATGGACAGCTTCTATGCTGTCGTGCCGGTGACGCGCAAAATGCGCCTGCATTTTCATGAGTTCATGCGCGAGGTGCATCGCAAACTCGAAGAGCTGAAAGGGCAATCCGATCCGCTCGATGAACTGGCCAAACGCATCGCCAAACGGTACAGGCTCATCTGTTTCGATGAGTTCCACGTTAGCGATATCGCGGACGCAATGATCCTCTATCGCCTGCTCGATCGCCTGTTCAAGAACGGTGTGCAGTTCGTGACGACGTCCAATTATGAGCCGATGACGCTGTATCCGGATGGTTTGCATCGTGACCGTTTGCTGCCTGCCATCGAACTGCTGCAAAAGAATCTCGACGTACTGAATGTCGATGTCGGCACCGACTATCGCCGTCAGACGCTCTCGACGGTGAATGCTTATCACACGCCGCTGGGCGCCACCGCGAGCGAAGCGTTGCGCGCAGATTTCGCCAAGCTCGCCGCTGTGCCGGCCGAAAGCCCGATCCTGCACATCGAGAAACGCGAGATCAAGGCGCTGCGCAAAGCGAACGGCGTCGTCTGGTTCGACTTTGCTACGCTGTGCAGCAGCCCGCGCTCGCAGAACGACTACCTCGAACTGGCGAACCGCTTCCACGCGGTGATTCTCTCCGACGTGCCGCAGATGATGCCGCGCATGGCATCCGAAGCGTGGCGCTTCACGTGGCTAATCGACGTCTTCTACGACCACAAGGTCAAGCTGCTGATGTCGGCGGCGGTGCCCGCCGAAGAGTTGTACGTCGAAGGCCCGATGGTGAATGAATTCACTCGGACGGTATCGCGCATCGTCGAAATGCAGTCGAAGGAATATCTCGAAGCGCCGCGCCGCCTCGCGGATATCTCGTTGACCTAGAGCGAGAATACGAGAATCAAAAAAACGCGATTCTTCAATCGACATAAAGCTTTGCTGACTATTTCAGGATTCGGACCTCTCTTATTTCCCCGATTTGGTGTGCTCGGTATTGTGACCGGGTAGCCTTATTGGAGAAAGAATGTAAGCGCCAATTTCTACCCACCTAGTTTCCACGCATGAGAAGAGCCACGATTGCGGCCGCAACTCATGACCCTTGATGACCTGAGTTTTTTGCCCTTGCGGGTGACCCACGTTGGTGTGGGCGACAAGCGCA
>LELG01000017.1 GCA_001045575.1 Candidatus Burkholderia pumila | reverse complement strand
GCTTACTTTGATTAACTGGGTGTCCCCTCGACTCTCATAACCTCAATTTCCCGAACCGCCCGGTGCGAACCCGCATGCCGGGTGGTGTGGCAGGGGTACGGCGCTACAGCCGTACCCTATGCAGATCTGCTAAAATCGTTTAGTCGTGTTCCAATAGAGCGATCGATTCGACGTGCGACGTATGCGGAAACATACTCACCACGCTCGCGCCCTTCATGGGATAATCCGCTTCGTGCACGAGCAGACCGGCATCGCGTGTCAAAGTCGACGGGTTGCACGACACGTAGACGATGCACTTCGGCAGAAACGTTTCGTCGCCGGCCTGCGCGAGGCCCGCCAGCGCCTTCGACACCGCGAGCGCGCCTTCACGCGGCGGATCGATGATGAACTTGTCGAACGCGCCGAGCGCGCGCATGTCGTCGGCGGTGACTTCGAACAGGTTTGGGCATGCGAACGACGTGTGGCCATATCCAAGTCATTCTTCTGCGCGTTTTCGAGCGCGCGCGTCGTCAACGCCTCGCTGCCCTCGATCCCCACCACTTCGCGCGACAACCGCGCCGGCAGCGTGAAATTGCCGATACCGCAGAACAGATCGAGCACGCAGTTGATCTAGTGATTGACCTGCGTAAAGCCGTCGGCTTGAACAGCATGCTGACATCGAATTCCAGCAGCGTGTACGCCAGCTCGCGGTCTAGCGGATAGAACGGATAGACCGTGTCGGGCCTTTCGGCTGGAACCCACCATTGCACGTTCCATTGATCGGCGAAGGTGCGCAGCAGCGCTTCGTCGGCTTCGTTCAGCGGTTCGAGAATACACAGCACGAGCGCCGTCACATCCGATCCGACCGCGAGTTCGATTTGCGGCAGTCGATCACGAATCGACAAACCGGCGACGAGTTTGCGCAGCGGTACGAGCATCGCGGAAACGTTCGGCGAAAGCACTTCACACGACGTCATATCCGCGTGCTCTTGCGCTCGTGGAAGCCACCAGCACGCCGCCCCCTTCTTCTCGACGTGCCGAACGGTCAGCCGCGCGCGATAGTGGTAACACCAAGACGGCCGTGAATCGGCCGGAACATGGTTTCGGCGCGCAGTCTTGACAAATGCTGGAGGTTGTCTTCCAGCACGCGCTGCTTCACGGCGAGTTGCGCGCGCACGTCGAGATGCTGCATGGAACAGCCGCCTCAGCTGCCAAAGAACTTGCGCTTCGGCGTCGTGCGGATGACGGCTTCGCGCAGCACGTCGACCACCTGCGCCTGCTCAAAACTCGGCTTCCTGCGATAGCTCGAATAGCTCACACGTTCGCCCGGCGGCACGCCTTCGACGAAGATCACCTTGCCCGGCTCGCCGTCTTCGTTGACGGTGCGGCCGACGCCGCGCTCTTCCATATCAAGCGATTCGATCTCGATGACGGGCACGACGAAGTTCGGATCGGGCGTGACGGATTTCGCCGGTGCGGCGTGATGGACGGGTTTTCGAGCAGCTTCAGACACCTGCGTACTTCCTGTACTTATCGTGAATTGCGTGGGGCAAAGGCGAGATTGTAGACGAATGTTGCACCGTCACTTGCCGAACGCCGCCAGATATTCCTGCCAGTGCGGCGAGCTTTCCTGCGCGAGCGCGTTTTTCACGAAGTTGATTTCCTCGTCGTACTCGTTCTGCGAGAAGCCGCCCCGCATCAGCTGGAAACGGCAGTACATCAGATACGTGTTGACGACGTCGGTCTCGCAATAGTTGCGGATTTCTTCTATCTGACCGTCGCAGTACGCATCCCACACCTTGCCGCCGTCCATGCCGAGCTTACCGGGAAAACCGCAAAGTTTGGCGAGCGCATCGAGCGGCGCGTTGGCGCGCGCCTGATACATCGCAAGGACGTCCATCAGATCGCAATGCCGAAGGTGATAGCGGCCGAGATAATTGTTGAACTTGAACTCGCGGTCGTCTTGGCCCTGATCCCAATAGCGCGGCGCGGCGATGCCATGCACCAGCGCACGATAATGCAGCACCGGCAAATCGAAACCGCCGCCGTTCCACGAAACCAACTGCGGCGTGTACTTCTCGATCATGCGATAAAACGATGCGATGAGCGCCGCCTCGCCATCGGACGGGGTGCCGAGCGAGCGCACGCGAAAGCCGTTGTTGTCGCGGAACACGCAGGAGATCGCCGCGACGCGTTGCAAATGATGTGGCAGAAAGTCATTGCCCACGCGCTCGCAGCGCGCTTCGAACGCGTGTTCGGCGACTTCGCAGTCGGAGAGATCGTCGGGAAAATCTTCGAGACGGCGGATGCCGTCGACATCGGGAATGGTCTCGATGTCAAATACGAGAATCGGTGTCATGGAATGCGGGAACGCGGTGTTCTCACGAACGCCGTCTGACTGGACAAAAATTAAAGCACAGCGTCCTTGCGCACGCCGTTGGACGCGAAAAAGCGCTTGAGTCGCACGAGCGCCTCTTGCTGGATCTGGCGCACACGCTCACCCGTGAGGCCCATTTCATCGGCGAGTTTTTCGAGCGTGGCCGGCTCGATATGGTTCAGCCCGAAGCGCCGTTCGATCACATACCGATGCTTGTCGGATAAACGCGACAGCCACAGCCGCGTCAGCGATTCCAGTTCGCGGTGCTGCACTTCGGCATCCGGCGACTGGCTCTGATCGTCCGACAGCAGATCCAGCAGGCTGCTGCCCGGATCGAGGTCGAGCGGCGCATCGAGCGAGGCCGTGTGTTCGTTGAGCGCGAGAATGTCGGTGACTTCCTCGGGCGTCTTGCCGGTCAGGTACGCAATGTCGTCGATGCTCGCGTCGCGACGTTCGGGCGCAACGGCATCGTTCGAATTGGCGGAATTCCTTTCCAGATGGCGCTTGGCGCGCAGCACCTGATTCAGCTCACGGATCACATGCACCGGCAGCCGCACCGTGCGCGCCTGGTTCATGATCGCGCATTCGATGCTCTGGCGGATCCACCAAATGGCATACGTCGAGAAACGGAAACCGCGCGTGGGATCGAATTTTTCGATGGCGTGCATCAAGCCGAGATTGCCTTCTTCGATCAGATCGAGCAGCGGCACGCCACGATTCAGATAACCCTTGGCAATGCTGACGACGAGCCGCAGATTGCGTTCGATCATCACCTTCCGCGCTTCGAATTCGCCGGCCTTGGCGAGCCGCGAATAGCGCTGCTCTTCCTCGACGGTGAGTAGCGGCTTCACGCTGATGCGATTCAGGTAATGCTGGATGGTGTCGGCCGTGAGTTCGGCCTGGAGCATGGAGCGGAATTCGTCCACGTCGGGCGCGGAATCGTTTGCGCCCTCGCTTTGTTCTTTGCCATTTTTGTCGCGATTGTTGCTTTTTTCGTCTGAGTCGGCATCCATGTCGACGTCGATATTCTCGGTGTCTTCATCGCGGGTCGAAGCACCGTCCTTCACCGACACTTGCAAAGGTCGGATGATCGTCTCAGTCTCGGCTTGCGGCAGGCGGCGCTTCGTTTTCGGCATGATGGCTCGCTTTATTGCGGCGGCAAATACTTCAGTGGGTCAACAGGTTTTCCCTGCCGGCGAACTTCGAAATGCAACATCACACGGTCCGAATCGCTGTTGCCCATCTCAGCGATCTTCTGCCCTTTGGTCACCGCGTCCCCCTCTTTTATCATCAAAGCACGGTTATGTGCGTACGCTGTAAGAAAAGTCGCGTCGTGCTTGATGATAATGAGGTTGCCGTACCCGCGCAGCCCGTTTCCGGAGTAAACCACGCGACCGTCCGCCGACGCAATGATAGGATAGCCTGCTGCTCCGCCAATGTTCAAACCCTTGTTCTTCGCATCGTCGAACGTGCCGAGAATCGAACCGCGCGCCGGCCAGATAAACGCCGGTTGCGCCGCCGCGCCATTATCCGCGCCCGGTGTAGCCGGCAGATTCGGGGCCACGCCCGATGCCATGCCCGTTGTTGCACCAGGAGCGCCGAGTGCGCCCGGCATCGTGCCCATGCCAGAATTCGGACCGTAGTACGGCGGCTGCCCCGTTGCGCCCATCGTCACGCCCGGCTGCGCATAGCCCTGATTCGCACCGTTGAGCGACTGAGCCTGCACGTCGCCGCCGACGATCGGCGCGGTCGACACGCCCGGCGTTGCCGCGGCGAGATTCGCACCCGGCGGCGCCACGCGCACCAATTGACCAACTTCGATCTGGTTCGGATTGGTCAGGTTGTTCCACGCTGCGATGTCGCGATAATTCTGACCGTTTTCCAGCGCGATCCGATATAGGGTATCGCCCAGCTTCACGCGGATATAACCGGGAGGCGGCGGCCCGTTGTCGAGCGTCTGCGCCGCAGTGGTGCTGACCGGCAGGCCCGTCTTGTCGACTACCGGCGCCATGTCCATGCGCGTGGAACAGGCCGCCAGCGCCGTCAGCGCAAGAACACACACGCCGCGCTGCGCCGCCGTCAGACCGTCTGTCAAGCGAACGTCCGCACGCCTCTCCTGGAAAGCACGCAAGATACTCATCGGTGTCAAATCACTCCGGATTTTAAGGGTACAAAGAATACGCGATCTAACTGCTCTTCACGCCATTGCGTCATCGACACGCGCGTGACGAGCGTCAGAATTTGCGACTGCGCCGTCTGCGAGCCGACCGGCGCAACCAGCCTGCCGCCCACGGCCAGCTGATCGAGCAGCGCCTGCGGCATATCGAGCCCCGCGCACGCGATGACGATGGCATCGAACGGTGCGGCGGCGGGTAGACCGAGACGGCCATCGCCGTAATGCAGGCGGATGTTCTGCACACGCAGCGGCCGCAGATTGAGCTTTGCGCGCTCCGACAGCGGCCGCACGCGCTCGATGGAATACGCCTCTGCCGCCACCTGCGACAAGACTGCCGCCTGATAACCGCAGCCCGTGCCGATTTCGAGCACCTTGTCGAGTTTGCGCCCCGTCGCGACGAGTTCGATCATGTGCGCCACCACTGACGGCTTCGAAATGGTCTGGTGATGACCGATCGGCAGCGCGGCGTCTTCATATGCCTGCGCAGCCAGCCCCGGATCGATGAACATATGGGGCGCGGCACAACCAACATGACGTTCAGCACGCGCGGGTCCGTGATGCCGTTCGCGCGCAAGCGTTCGACCATGCGCTCGCGCACCCGTTCCGAGGTCAGCGTCTGCGCGGTGTTGAGCGCCACGTTCGGCGCGCCTTTCTTCGTTGCAACGGACGCCGCGTTGAGATCGCGTTCGGGCGCGCGCGGCACGCTGCGTAGTTGGATGGCCCGCGAAGGCGACGCAGACGACGAAGGCGCGCCGCGATGATTCGCAACCGAAACCGGTTTCATCGCCGGTTTCGCAGCAGTGGATTTATGCGTTCCCGCAACGGCCGATGACGACGTTGCACGCGCCGTCGATTTCACGCGCGATACATCCGCGCGCGTGCCCAGCTTGCGCGGCTCGCGCTTCACACCGGCGAGCGCCAGCGGAAAGCGCTTGGCGCGCTCGTCGGTCATGAGCGACGGCTCCCGGCGCGCGCCCATTCGCGCATCTCGGCCATGAGCGCGTTGTGCGTGAGATCGAGTTGCAGCGGCGTGATGGAGACGAAGCCGTTCGCCACCGCGTGGAAGTCGGTGCCTTCGCTGGCATCCAGCGCATCGCCCGACGGGCCGATCCAGTAGATCGGGTTGCCGCGCGGATCGCTCTGCCGGATGACCGGCTGCGACGGATGCCGCTTGCCCAGCCGCGTGACCTTCCATTCGCCGAGCTTGTCGTAAGGCAGGTTCGGAATGTTCACGTTGAGCAAGGGATGACCGGGCATTGGATGATCGAGGAAATGCGCGACGATTTCCGCCGCCACGCGCGCCGCATCTTCCAGATAGAGCCAGTCGCGCCCGACCAGCGAAAACGCGATGGCCGGAATGCCGAACATGAAACCTTCGGTGGCGGCGGCGACCGTGCCGGAATACAGCGTGTCTTCGCCGACGTTCTGCCCGTTGTTGATGCCCGCCACCACGATGTCCGGCTTGTGCTCAAGCATGCCGGTCAGCGCAATGTGCACGGAATCGGTCGGCGTGCCGTTGACGAAATTGAAACCGTTGTGCGCCTGGTGAATGGTCAGGGGCCGCGACAGCGTAAGCGAGTTGGACGAGCCGCTGCAGTTTTGCTCGGGCGCCATCACCGTCACTTCGCCCAACGGCTGCAAGGCGCCATGCATCACGTTGATGCCGCGCGCCAGATAACCGTCGTCGTTGCTAAGTAGGATTCGCATCCGGCGATTGTAACCGAGGAAACATGGCACGCGGACGACTGCAAGGCTCACTAAACTGAGCGCTCGCCACGCCAATGAGGAGGCGACATACGCGCCGTACGATGCAACCAGCACGGACTGCCCGACACGCTCGCAATCGAGACATTGCCCGACCTGCATCCGGAGGCGGATGAATTCGTGATCGATGTGAAAGCAGCGAGCGTCAACTTTCCGGACGTGTTCACCATCCAGAACAAATACCAGTTCAAGCTGCCGCTGCCGTTCACGCCGGGCGCCGGAGTTCGCGGGCATCGAGCACGGCGAGCGTGGGATCGCCGGCGAGATTGGCGCGCTCGATGGCGTTCATCAACCTCTTGAAAATGGGATCGCTATTGCCGCCGATGACAATGCTTCCATCGCGGCACGGATAAGTATTCGACGGCACGATGCCCGGCAGCGACGCGCCCGTCCGCTCGCGCACCATCCCATACACGCCATATTCGGGCACGACGCTTTCCATCATGTTGAACACGGCTTCGTACAGCGCGACATCGACGACCTGCCCTTTGCCGCCGTTCACGCGGACGTTGTGCAGCGCCATCATCGCGCAGATCACGCCATTCAACACCGCAATGGAATCGCCGATGGAAATGCCGATGCGCTGCGACGGCAGATAAAACCTCATAATCGAGCCCGAGCTTCTCAAGCAAACCCGGCCTGAAGTTCTCGATGACGATATCGGCTTCCTTCGCCAGCCGCCGCACGATTTCCTTGCCTTCATCGGCTTTAAGATTGATCGTCACGGATTTCTTGTTGCGCGCCTGCACCCGCCCACCATAGCGACGTGCCGCCGACTTCCGGATACAGCTTGCGCCACTTGCGCAGCGGATCGCCGCCATTCGGGTCTTCGATCTTGATGACGTCCGCGCCGAATTCGCCCATGAAACGCGCGGCAAACAGCCCGGCGATCAGCGTGCCGAGTTCAAGAACTTTTACGCCGGCAAGCGGCCCGTCGTTGCGCTCATGCCTGCCTCATCAAAGTGGAATGTCCAGCGGCGCGAAACGCGGCGTGCCGTCGGGCAGCGTTTCGTTGAACATCGCGGCGGGTCGCACCCATAGACCGCGCTCCTTCGGCCACAGATGTTCGTAGACGATCATCGCTTCCTCGGTTTCCGAGTGATGCGCAACGCCGATCACGCGATACAGCCCGCCCTTGTAGTGACGATGCGTTGCAAGAGCAAGCGCTTCGGTTTCTGTCATCGGAGTGGTCCTTTAAACGAAACGGCGATCGAGCATCGCGTGGGCGATGGTGCCGGCATCGACATATTCCAGCTCGCCGCCGACGGGCACGCCGCGCGCGAGCCGCGTGACCTTCAGCCCTTTCGATTTCAGGGTCTGCGCGAGGTAATGCGCGGTGGCCTCGCCTTCGTTCGTGAAGTTGGTCGCCAGCACGATTTCCTCGACGACGCCATCGAGCGCGCGATTGATCAGGCATTCGAAATGAATTTCTTTCGGACCGATGCCGTCGAGCGGACTCAACCGCCCCATCAGCACGAAATAGAGGCCCTTATACGTGAGCGTCTGTTCGAGCATGATCTGATCGGCCGGCGTTTCGACGACGCACAGCAGCGCGGGATCGCGCTCTTCGTCGAGACAGACTTCGCAGATATCGGCTTCGGTGAAGGTGTTGCACTTCTGGCAGTGCTTGAGATGTTCGGTCGCAAACATGAGCGATGCGCCGAGTTTTTCGGCGCCCGCGCGATCGTGCTGCATCAGGTGATACGCCATGCGCTGCGCCGATTTCGGGCCGACGCCGGGCAGCGCGCGCAGCGCTTCGACCAGCACCGACAGGGCGGAAGGTTGTTTCACGTGTCCTCAGAAACGCGCCCCTTGCGAGGCGCGCGCATTTACACATTTAGAACGGCAGCTTGAAACCCGGCGGCATCGGCATGTCAGCGGTCATGCCGCTCATCTTTTCCTGTGTGGTGGCTTCGGCCTTGCGCACGACATCGTTGAACGCAGCGGCGACCAGGTCTTCGAGCATGTCCTTATCGTCCGCGAGCAGGCTCGGGTCGATCGACACGCGCTTCACATCGTTCTTGCAGGTCATCGTCACCTTGACGAGGCCGGCGCCGGACTGGCCTTCGACTTCGATCAGCGCGAGCTGGTCCTGCATCTTCTTCATGTTTTCCTGCATCTGCTGGGCTTGCCTCATCAGCCCGGCAAGTTGGTTCTTCATCATGGTTCGGCTCCTTGCGGTGCTTTATGATGGACGAGTGGGCGTGATGGATACGCGCCCGGAAAAGTGTAGCGGCTTATCTTGCGGCCGGACGCGAGGCGTCGGCGATCGGCTTGATCGAGCCCTGGACGATGCTCGCGCCGAAGTCGCGGATCAGCGACTGCACGAACGGATCCTGCCTGATTTCCTGCTCGGCTTCCTGCTGACGTTTGGCGCGGTCGGCGACGTCGAGCGCGGCGGCAGTGCGGCGCGCGGTCCCGACGCTGACATTAACTTCGAGCGCGCGCCCGAGCTTCTCGGCGAGCGCGGCCTTGAGCTTTGCGACGTGCGATGCATCCGTGTACATCTGCACCGCCACGGCGAGCGTGACGGAATTCGCGTCGCAGGCGGTCAGTTCGCTGTTGAACGCGAGCTGGTACGCGATGCCTTTCAGCGGCAAGTCCACGGCGAGCGCGGGCCATTCGACGTCCACGCCGATGGCGTCGAGCGCAACGGCGGGCGGCAGCGGCGTGGTGTCAATCTTCGGCGCGGGCTTTTCTACGGGCGATGCGGCTTCTCGCTCGAAGTACATGTCGTCTGGACCGCTTTCGAACGCGGGCACGAAGCCGTCGTCGGGCGGCTCGAAGTACGCGTCTTCCGATGACATCGGCGCGTAGTCGTCGGGCGGGAGGTCTTCCCACGGCGGAACCGTGCTCGTGTCGTGGGCGGCAGGTTTGCCTTGTGGCTTCGGTGCGGGTGCTTGCGCGAGCACTGCCGCTCCCGCCTCAGCCGATGCTGCCGGCGACGCAGCGCGCCCCGAGAAACGCATGCCCGCGCGGCGCAGCACTTCCAGCGCCGCACTCGCGCCGCTGCCGGGCCTCGCTGGCGCGCTGCCAGGCGCTTCCTGCGCAATGTCTTCGATGGCTTGTTTCGCAGCGATGGCCGGCGGGGACTGCTCAGGTTCATCGGTTACCGCAGGTGCCGGGCCTGCAGCGACGACCGCTGGCGCTGCTTTCTTTTCGACGCTCGGCGGCGCTTCAACCGGCTTCGCCTCAACGCGAACCGGCGACGCTTGCGCAGCCGAAACCGGCGCGGCCACACTCGCCCGCTCGGTCATCGCGGAACTGCGCGCAGTTTTCGCACAGGAAGGCGCATTCGCCGCGACGCCACCGCCCGGACCGCCTGCCGGCTCGAACGCGAGCATGCGAAGGAGCGTCATCGTAAAGCCGGCGTACCCGTCGGGCGCGAGACCAAGCTCGCTGCGTCCGACCGTCGCGATCTGATAGAACAGTTGAATCTGCTCCGCCGACAGCATGCCAGCAAAGCGGCGAATATCTTCCGCTTCGGGCCATTCATCTAGCATGGACGTCGGCGCGAACTGCGCCCACGCAACTCTGTGCAGCAGGCTCGCAAGATCTTGCAGCGCCGTCGAGAACGACAGGCTGCGCAACGCCATCTCGTCCGCGATGGACAGAACCAGCGCGCCATCGCTCGAAGCAAGGGCATCGATGAGACGAATCAGATAGCTTTGGTCCAGTGCGCCGAGCATGCCGCGCACGGCTTCCTCGGACACCTGATTGGCCGAATACGCGATGGCCTGATCGGTTAGCGAGAGCGCGTCGCGCATGGAACCGTCGGCGGCGCGCGACAAGAGACGCAGCGCCTGCGGCTCGAACTCGATCTGCTCCTGCCCGAGTATGTTCTCCAGATGCGAGACGATATGCCCCGCCGGCATCTGCTTCAGATTGAACTGGAGACAGCGCGACAAAACCGTCACCGGAATCTTCTGCGGATCTGTCGTCGCAAGAATGAACTTGAAGTGCGGCGGCGGCTCTTCTAGCGTCTTCAGCATGGCGTTGAAGGCGTGGTTCGTGAGCATGTGCACTTCGTCGATCATATAGATCTTGAAGCGCGCATCCACTGGCGCGTAGACGGCGCGCTCCAGCAGCGCGGCCATTTCATCGACGCCGCGATTGCTCGCCGCATCCATTTCGACGTAATCGACGAAACGCCCTTCATCGATTTCCCGGCACGCGCAGCACACGCCGCACGGCTTCGACGTCACGCCGGTTTCACAGTTGAGCGCCTTTGCGAAGATGCGCGAAAGGGTGGTCTTGCCGACGCCGCGCGTGCCTGTGAACAGATACGCGTGATGCAGACGGCCGCCATCGAGCGCGTGCTTGAGCGCACGAACGACGTGCTCCTGGCCGACGAGCGACTCGAACGATTTCGGCCGCCATTTGCGTGCGAGAACTTGATAGGTCATGCGCGAAATTGTATCAGCAACGACTCGCGTCAAATGCCGATTGCAAAGGCTCTCCGACGTGCCTGAAAACACGTGAAACCAATGGAAAACGAGGGGAAATGGAGAGAAAAGCAGAAGGTGACGAGCCCGACCCTCGGCACTGGTAGAAAACGGCTGTGGCTGCTTCGTTCCCGACCTGACCAGTTGACCGCACCACCATGCGAGGAGGCCCGTCACGCCGCGAATTGTATCACGATGCATTCCGGCGCCGATGATAGCTTTGCCCGCGTGCTCGCAAATACCCTCTTGTGCTTGTCATTCGAAGCCTCATATCGTTCCTATCGGCACCCGGCAACGGATAGCAAAGTAGGCTAAGATGACACGTGAATTACCCGTGCATGGGCGTTCGCGCTTCATGCGGATCATTTGCCGCCGCGCGCTGGCCGTTTTCTGCGCGCGGCGTACGGGCCTTTTCTTTTCGTGTCCTTCCCCGTTCCGGCAGGCAAGAAATCTTTTCCATTTTTGGTGTACCATGGCGAGCATTCAAACGCGGGCCTCGAATCCATAGAAGTATTCAGACAATGAGCGAATCAATCAAGCACATCAGCGACGCATCTTTCGAACAATATGTGGTCAAGTCGGATAAGCCTGTTCTGCTCGATTTCTGGGCCGAGTGGTGTGGCCCGTGCAAGATGATTGCCCCGATCCTCGACGAAGTTGCGAAAGATTACGGCGATCGCCTGCAGATCGCAAAGATCAATGTCGACGAACATCAGTCGACGCCGGTGAAGTTCGGCGTGCGTGGCATTCCCACGCTGATTCTCTTCAAGAACGGCGCGGTTGCAGCGCAGAAGGTCGGCGCATTGTCCAAGTCGCAACTGACCGCGTTCCTCGACAGCAACTTGTAAAGGTATCACACGCGAGCGCTCTCATCGCCGCTCGCTCGCATCGCACGAATTCACGCACGGCATGACTCGCCGATGTTGTCGCGTGACAACATCGGCCGGAGAAGCCCCGCCCTCGGGCTTTTCGAGGCGCGCGCGGCGTGTGCTATGCTATATTCGCAAGAGTTAAAGAAATACTAAGTCCCTAGAGCGGTTCCGCTCACCTCTTCTCCCAAATCTTTCTGTCGCACCCTCTCCCCGGCGGGAAATCCGTATGTATTTATCCGAGCTCAAGTCTCAGCACGTGTCTGCACTAATCGAGATAGCCAATGGCCTGGAGATCGAAAATGCGAACCGCCTGCGCAAGCAGGAACTGATGTTCGCAATTCTAAAAAAACGCGCCAAGGCTGGCGACACGATTTTCGGGGACGGCACGCTCGAAGTGCTACCCGACGGCTTCGGCTTCTTGCGTTCGCCGGAAACCTCGTATCTCGCAAGCACGGACGACATTTACATCAGCCCGTCGCAGATTCGCCGCTTCAATCTTCACACCGGCGACACCATCGAAGGTGAAGTGCGTACGCCGAAGGACGGCGAGCGCTACTTCGCGCTGGTGAAAGTCGACAAAGTCAACGGGCAGCCGCCCGAGGCCTCGAAACACAAGATTATGTTCGAGAACCTCACGCCGCTGCACCCGAACAAGCCGCTGCCGCTCGAACGCGAAATGCGCGGCGAGGAAAACGTGACGGGCCGGATCATCGACATGATCGCGCCTATCGGCAAGGGCCAGCGCGGCTTGCTCGTGGCGTCGCCGAAGTCGGGTAAGACCGTCATGCTGCAGCATATTGCGCATGCGGTGAAGTCGAATCATTCGGACGTCATCCTGTTCGTGCTGCTGATCGACGAGCGTCCGGAAGAAGTGACGGAAATGCAGCGTTCGGTGCGTGGCGAAGTCATCGCATCCACGTTCGATGAACCGGCCGCGCGTCACGTACAGGTCGCGGAAATGGTCATCGAAAAGGCCAAGCGTCTGGTCGAAATGAATCACGACGTCGTGATTCTGCTCGACTCCATCACGCGTCTCGCACGTGCGTACAACACGGTCGTGCCGGCATCGGGCAAGGTGCTGACGGGCGGTGTCGATGCCAACGCGCTCCAGCGTCCGAAGCGCTTCTTCGGTGCAGCGCGGAACATCGAGGAAGGCGGTTCGCTGACCATCATTGGCACTGCGCTGATCGAAACCGGCAGCCGCATGGACGATGTGATCTACGAAGAGTTCAAGGGCACCGGCAACATGGAAGTGCACCTCGAACGCCGTCTGGCCGAGAAGCGCGTCTATCCGTCGATCAATCTGAACAAGTCGGGCACGCGCCGCGAAGAACTGCTCATTAAGCCGGACGTACTGCAAAAGGTCTGGGTGCTGCGCAAGTTCATCCATGACATGGACGAAGTCGAAGCTATGGAATTCCTGCTCGACAAAATCCGTCAGACGAAGAGCAATTCCGAGTTCTTCGACATGATGCGCCGCGGCGGTTCCTAAATCGCTCGCGCATAGCTTCGTCAGATGAAAACCACCTGCTCCGTCAGGCGGTTTTTTATTGGGCGCGATGCGTAATCCGCTTGTCATCCGCTTCGCCTCAAACCGATGTCCAACCTCTTCTCCCGCTGGTTCGGCGCGCAACGCCGCGAACGCGCGCTGCGCAAGTACGCCATCGACGACGCGCTATGGCGCGACACGCTCGACGCGTTTCCGTTTTTCGGCCATCTGAGCGCGGACGATCGGCTGCGCTTGCGGGACTTGTCAAGCCTGTTCATCGCGCAGAAGGAATTTTCGACGGCGCATGAGCTGGAACTGATCGATCAGATAATCGTCGCCATCGCGGCGCAGGCGTGTCTGCCGATGTTGAATCTCGATCTCGATCTGTATCGCGGCTGGGTTGGCGTGATCGTTTATCCGGGCGAGTTCGTCATCAGAAAGACGGTGGAGGACGAGGACGGCGTCGTCCACGAAGTCGAACACGATGCCAGCGGCGAAGCGTGGGAAGGCGGTCCGGTCGTGCTGTCGTGGGAAGACATGCAACTGAGCGACGGCTCGGACGCGTACAACGTCGTCATCCACGAATTCGCACACAAGATTGACATGCT
This sequence comes from Candidatus Burkholderia pumila, assembly GCA_001045575.1. Taxonomy (GTDB): domain Bacteria; phylum Pseudomonadota; class Gammaproteobacteria; order Burkholderiales; family Burkholderiaceae; genus Caballeronia; species Caballeronia pumila. The sequence continues at coordinate 9,700 of LELG01000017.1, read as the reverse complement.
GACGGGCGAAGCGAACGGCCATCCGCCTTTGTTCCGCAAATGGCACGCGCCGCTCGATTCCACCGCCTGGGCCGATATCTTCGACAACGCTTACGACCAGTTCTGCGCCCGCGTGGATGCCGCGCCGGAACGCAGCTTCTGCCGCTTAGAGCGCGCGCTGATCGATCCTTACGCGGCGGACCATCCTTCCGAGTTTTTCGCGGTGTGTAGCGAAGCGCTGTTCGTCACGCCGCAACCGTTCGAGGCGTCGTATCCGGAGTTGTACCGGCTGCTGGCGAAATATTACCGGCAAGATCCGGCGGGTGTCGGCACGCTCTAGGGTAGTTGCTTCGAAACGTCCCAAAATGCTGTCAAGCGACTGATTTTCTGGCATAATTATTTCTTTTCGACCCTAGGCAAGTGGCTCGCGCAGGCCGCTCACAAAAAAGCGCAACGAGTTGGCTACCGCCAGATACCAGGAAAGACCATGAAAGAAGGCATTCACCCGGATTACCGCGAAGTTTTGTTCATCGACATGTCGAACGACTTCAAGTTCGTGACTCGTTCGACCATCCAGACGCGCGAAACCGCCGAATTCGAAGGCAAGATGTACCCGCTGGCAAAGATCGAAGTGTCGTCGGAATCGCATCCCTTCTACACCGGTCAGCAAAAGATCATGGACACGGCCGGCCGCGTCGAAAAGTTCAACAACAAGTTCGCACGGTTCTCCACCAAGAAGTAAGTCGGGCTTCAAGGTTCAAACAAAAAAGGCAGCTTAGGCTGCTTTTTTTGTTGCTGCAAGAAAAGTACACGACATCCTCGCTGTTAAGTGATGTCGCGTAAAAAATGTTGCTTGACGTTACCAACGGCCCGGCGCGTTGTGACGTGTCCCCCATCGCCCGACTACAATGCCGGATGCTCCGGCTCCACCGCGTCAAAACGCGTGTCTTTCGGCCCGTTTCTTCCTCACAGCCTTATCGCATGGGATCTGTCGTTCGTCTGACCGCTTCCGCCACCAGCGCCCTGCCGCGCTGGCTTTTGCTCGCCATCTGTATCGTCTATGCGTCGTTCGGCCTGTTTGGCCGCGATCCCTGGAAGAACGAAGACGCCGCCGGTTTCGGCGTGATGTGGACGATGGCCAACGGCGACGGCCGCGACTGGCTCCTGCCTAACCTCGTCGGCTGTGCGCCGACGCAGGACGGCCCGCTGATGTACTGGCTCGGCGCATCGGCCATCCGGCTGCTGAATCCGTGGGTCGATGCGAGCAATGCATCGCGCATGGTGACGGGCTTGCTGTTATGTCTGGCGTGTGCGTTCGTCTGGTATTCGGCGTACCTGCTCGGCCGGCGCGACGAAGCGCAGCCGTTCAAATATGCGTTCGGCGGCGAACCGGAACCGCGCGACTACGGCCGCACGCTCGCCGATGGCGCATTGCTCATTCTTCTCGCCTGTTTCGGTCTGACCGAGCGCGGCCACGAAACCACGCCGCAGCTCGCGCAGTTCGCCGGCACGGCCATGCTGCTGTACGGCCTCGTCCGCAGCCTCGACAAGCCGATCCACGGCGCGCTCGTGTGGGGACTGGCGCTCGGCGTCGTCGGCTTGTCGAGTTCGCCGGTGCTTGTGTTCGCGCTGCTGCTCTGCACGCTAGCGATGACGATCATCGTCAAGCAAGTGCGCGCGTTGCCGCTGCTGATTTACGGCTTGCCGGTGGCCATCGTGCTGATCGGCGCATGGGTCTGGCCAACGCTGCATTTTTATCCCGACGATGGCGACTGGTGGTTGCGCCAATGGTGGCGCAACAGTTTCTCCTTCTTCTCCGGCGCGCCCGGCTCGATTCTCGGCTACGCGCTAAAGAATCTGCCGCTGTTCACGTGGCCCGCGTGGCCGCTGGCGATCTGGGCGTTCGCCAGTTGGGGCGGCATGCGCCGTTCGCCGCACGTCGCGGCGCCGCTGTCGATCATCGGGCCACTGCTGGTGCTCGTCATCTTGCAGGCGCACGAGACGAACCGCCTGTTCATGCTGCTCCTGCCGCCGCTGTCCGTGCTCGCAACCTTCGCGCTGCCCACACTTAAGCGCGGCGCGATCAACGCCATCGACTGGTTTGCGATGCTGAGTTTCACCATCATCGGTTCGCTGGTGTGGCTGGTGTGGACGGCGGGCATGATCAGTTTTCCGGCGGCGATGGCGCGCAATCTCGCGCGTCTCGCACCCGGTTTCCATCCCGAGTTCAAGCTGCTGTCGTTCGTCTGTGCGGTCGCGGTGACGGTCTGCTGGTTCATGCTGGCGCGCTGGCGACTGGCGCGGCATCCCAAAGTGCTGTGGCGCAGCGTCGTGCTGTCGAGCGCGGGCACCACGCTCATGTGGGTGTTGCTGATGACCTTGTGGCTGCCGGTCGTGAACTACAGCCGGACGTACCGCGATGTCGCGGAGCAAATTGCGAAGCATCTGCCGCCCGACTACACCTGCATTTCGCCCGTGCGTCTGGGCGATGCGCAGATCGCCACCTTCGCCTACTTCGGCGGCATGCACTTTGCATTCGATGAAGACTGCGACGTGATCCTGCGTCAGGATCGCGCCGACTACGGCGATCCGCCGTCGATCTCTGCGTTCGAATGGACGCTCGTTTGGGAAGGCCGCCGCGTCGCTGACCGCGACGAGCGCTTCCGGCTCTACGTGCGCATCGAACGTCCCGTGCCACCCGTGAAGAAGCCCGTGCGTCCGGAGAGTCTGCGCCGATCGCAGTAACGCATGCAAACGACCACCGATCCTTCCCGCGCCACCACCGGCATGTTCAGCGATGTCCGCAAGATCGTCGCGGCGCTCGCGTGGCCGGTGCTGATCGGCCAGTTAGCGGTGATCGCATTCAGCGTCATCGATACGGCGATGGTGGCCGCTTCTCCGCCACGGATCTCGCTGGTCGGCTCGGTCTATATCTCGGTGTAAATCGGGCTGAGGAGGATTCTGGTCGCGTTGCAGCCCATTGCCGGGCAGCTTTTCGGCGCAGGACGGGAAAGCGAAATCGGCGAGGAAACGGCGGCAAGCGTTCTGGCTCGCGGCGGCGCTGACGGTCGTCGGTTTTGTGGGCTGCTCTTATATCCCGAACCGCTGCTCAGCCTCGCCAAAGCGCCGCCCGCGCCGCACGACCGCACCGTCGATTACCTGCGCATTCTATCGTTTGGCCCGCCTGCGAGTCTGGCGTTTCGCGTCTATAGCTCGCTGGCGAACGCCGTCGGCAAGCCGCGGCTCGTGATGTTCCTGCAAGTCGGCGGACTCGTGCTCAAGTTTCCGCTCAATACGTGGTTCATCTTCGGCGGCCCCGGCTATGTGCTGGCGAGCACGCTTCAACTGGGCATTGGCGATCGTGGGCATCACAGTCATGCTGAAGGTCGATTTCTTCAGGCCGTTAGGCATCTTCTCGCACTTCTGCTGGCCGAGCGAGGTGGCGGCGTCAACTGGCGCTGCTCAAGCTCGGCATTCCGATGGGCCTGTCCTATCTGATCGAAGTGACGTCGTACACGTTCATGGGGCTGTTCATTTCACGCTTCGGCACGACGACGCTCGCCGGGCATCAGATCGCAGGCAATCTCGGCGCGGTGCTGTACGTGACGCCCCTCATCGGCATCGCTTCTTCGACGCTGGTTTCGCAGGCGCTCGGCGTGCAGCAGTATGACGACGCCCGCTCATCTCGCGTCACGGCCCGGTATGGCGTGCGTGCTGGCGCCCGTCTACGGCGTGATTCTGATCGCCGCGCGGCCGCAGATCATTAGCGCCTATATGCCCGATACGCACGTCATCGCCGCCGCGATGCCGCTCGTGCTCATCATCTTCTTCTATCACCTGTGCGATGCCTTGCAGATCACGACCGGATTCTTTCTGCGCGCGTACAAGGTCACGCTCGTGCCGACCGAGATTTATGGCCATCGCGCTCTGGGGCATTGGCCTTGGCGGCGGCTCTATCTGCTCGGCTTCGATGTCGGCGGCGCGGTGCCGAAATCGCTGCAAGGCGCACGCGGCTTATGGATTGCGAATTCGCTGAGTCTGGGCGCGGCGGGCATCTGCTTGTTCGTGTACTGGCGGCGCATCAGAGCGCGGCATGTTTCGCGGGTCGAGGCATAATAAAGCGTAACGATCGGAAAGACGCGCGTAAGGCTCCGTTAGAATCGTCCGCTCATCGAGGAAAACTCGCCGGAGCGATGCATGAACCGCGTTAGCAAACAACAAAAATGGATCCTGGCTGCAACCGTCCTGTTCGTCGCACTGATCTTCAGTGCGACGATGCATCGGGCCGATGCCACACGCGTCACTACCGTTTCGCCGCAAGGCAAGGTCGCACAGATGCGGCAGGTCGTCGTCAGGTTCGACGAAGCGATGACTGACTTCGGCGATCCGAACGCCGCCGCGCCGGGCAAGGTTTTCATGTAGCGGCGCGCCGGGCGCGTCGACCAAAGACAGCGCGCAGTGGATCGACGCCAAAACCTGGGCGTACACTTCGAGAACGACCTGCCGCCCGGCGTGCGCGGCGCGTTCGCCCTGAACAACGGCCTCAAGACTCAAGACTCAAGCCGGCAACGTGCTCGCCGAACCACGACATTTCGCATTCCAGACCGGCGGGCCGTTCGTCACGCGTGTTATGCCTTCATATGGTGACATCGAAGGGAATCAGGCGTTCGTGCTGCGCCTCAATGCGTCGAATGATGGCGCGAGCGCGCTCGCCGAAGACAAGGACAGCGAGCAACAGGTGGATACGTCGACAAAACTGATTGCCGACAAGCAGCGCGTCATGCTCGACCGCGACGGCGCTGGCAAGCTCTCCATCAAACCGCTGCCCGCCGTCGAATCGCCGAAACGGCCGCGCTCGAAGCCACCTTCGCCGATCCGAACATAGAAGTGCAGACCATCGGCGGCGGCGCGATGCTGGGCCCGCATCGGTCACGGTCGGCGTGAAGGCCGGACATGGGTACCGGTGTCGGCGGCGCGCTGCCCGTGCAGGCGATCGCGGTCGATCTGCAAGGCAAGCCGCGCGCGGGTGTACCGGTCGAAATCAGAGGCGCGGCGCGCGTCATGTCCAGTTCGCGCAAGCAGCATGGTCGGCGGGTTCTACGCGTACGACAACCATACCGAGACGAAAGACCTGGGCGCGCTGTGCAGCGGCAAGAGCGACGATCACGGCATCGTCTCGTGCGATGTGAAGCTGAAGGACACCGGCAAATGTGAAGCTGAAGGACACCGGCAAAATTGATCTGATCGCGGTCGCCAAAGACGGCAACGGGCGAGCGGCGAACGCGAGCACATCGGTTTAGATCACCCGTGAGGACCAACTGTGGTTCGGCGGCGAGAACACGGACCGCATCGACGTGTTGCCGGAAAAGACTAGTTACGAACCGGGCGAAACCGCGCGCTTCCAGGTGCGCATGCCTTTCCGCTCCGCGACGGCACTGGTGGCCGTGGAGCGAGAAGGCATCGTGGAGACGCATGTCGTCAAACTGAATGGTACGGACCCGACCGGCGAGTTGAAAGTGCAAGACGCGTGGGGGTCGAACGTGTACGTGTCGGTGCTCGCGCTGCGCGAACGCATCCGCGATGTGCCGTGGTATTCGTTCTTCACGTGGGGCTGGAAAGCGCCGGTCGAATGGGCGCGCATTCTGGTACGAAGGACGGCAATATCAAGCGCCGACGCCGCTCGTCGATCTGTCGAAGCCCGCGTTCCGGTATGGGCTGGCATCGATCAAGGTGAGAACGGCTTCGCACAAGCTTGCGGTCAGCGTGTCGCCAGACGCGAAGTCGTACACCATTCGATCGAAGGCACATGTCAAGGTCGCACGGCCCGATGGCAAGCCCGCGCCCGCAGGCATGCAGATCGCGGTTGCAGCGGTCGATGAAGCGCTGCTCGAACTCATGCCCAATCAAAGCTGGGACGTGCTCGATGCCATGCTTCGGCAGCGCGCGTACCGCGTCGAGATGGCGACGGCGCAGATGGAGATCGTCGGACGCTGGCATTTCAGGCGCAAGGCGGTGCTCGCGGGCGGCGGCGGGCATGGCGCGCCGCGTGAATTTTCGATACGCTGCTTCTCTGGAATCCGCGCGTGACGCTGAACGCGAAGGGAGAAGAATCCGTCGATGTGCCGTTGAACGATGCGCTTACGTGATTCCGCATCGTCGCAATTGTGGCGGTCGGCGCGGGGCAGTTCGGCACGGGAAACGCATCAATCCAGAGCACGCAGGATTTGCAGTTGATCTCGGGCCTGCCGCCTCTGGTGCGCACAGGCGAAGCATTCGGCACGCAGTTCACCCTTCGCAACACGACTCAACGTGCGATGCGCGTCGTCATCACGCCGCACGCCGGCGCGCTTGCGCTCGACGCGCGGACGGTCGAACTCGCGGCAGGTTCGTCGCAAGAATTTGCGTGGGATGTAACCGCACCCGATGCTTCTTCTCTCGACTGGAACGTGAGCGCCGCGGAGCAGGCCGGCCTAAAAGCTAGCGACGCCGTGAAACTCACGCAGAAGGTCGGACCCGCCATTACGGTGACCGTGCAGCAGGCGACCACCGCACAAGTGGACGGCACGCTGAACACGCCCGTCGCGCCGTCCGCCGATGCCGTCAAATCGAGCGATGGCGCGCTGCGCGGCGGCATCGCCGTGTCTCCTTGCAGCCGAAGCTTGCGAAAAGCTTGCCCGGCGTGCGCCGCTGGTTCGAACGTTATCCGTACAACTCTGGAACAGCAGACCTCGCGCGCGCTCGGCCTGATGGACGCGGCGCAATGGCAAGGAGTGCTGGCGTGCATGCCGTCGTATATCGACCGGGACGGACTGGCAAACTACTTCTCATCTTCTGACGACGAACGCCCGACCGGCAGCCCGGCGTTAACCGCGTATTTGCTCGCCGTCACCGACGACGCTGCGGAGGAAGACCGCTGCTTCGCCCTGCCCGCCGATCTGCGCGATCAGATGGCGGCGGGTCTAGCCAATTTCATTGATGGGAAAATCCAGCGCAAGTTCTGGGCGCCGCGCAACGATCTCGACTACGAGAAGCTCGCGGCGATCGAAGCGCTGTCGCGCTACGGGCTCGCGCAGCCGCGCATGCTCGGCTCGATCACCCTTGCGCCGTAATTACTACGCGGTCCTGTCGCGCGTCGATGGCATTCCGGGCCGCGACGAAAAACGCGCGCAGGCCGAGCAGCTCATCCGCGCGCGGCTGACGTACGCGGGCACGCGGCTGACTTTCTCGATCGAACGCGCCGACGATCTCTGGTGGCTCATGGCCGGCACCGAAACGAACGCCGCGCGCACCGCGCTTCTTTTCGCCGATGCGCCCGGCTGGAAAGATGAGATGCCGCGTTTGATCGCTGGACCTACTTGCGTTGCAGAAAACGGCGCGTGACAGACGACGACGGCGAATCTGTGGGGGGGGGGCTCGCTGGCGGTTGCGCGTTTCTCGCGGTTGTTCGAAAGCACGCCTGTTAGCAGAAGCACGTCCATTCAGCTCGGCTCGACGTCGCAGAATGTCGACTGGAACGCGAAAGCGGGCGTTCGCAGCACGATGCTGCCGTGGTCCACGGGCACGCTTGCGCTCACGCAGAACGGCGCCGGCAAGCCGTGGACGACGATCGAGAGTCTCGCGGCGGGTCGCGCTGAAAGCGCCTCGCGGCGGGCTACCGGATTGCCAAAACAGTGACGCCAGTCGATCCCGCCGTGAAAGGCGTGCTCACGCGCGGCGACATCGTGCGCGTGCATCTCGATATCGATGCGCAAAGCGACATGACCTGGGTCGTCGTCAACGATCCGATTCCGGCAGGCGCGACGATTCTCGGCTCCGATTTGCGCCGCGATTCCGCCGCCGCAACACAGGGCGAAAAGCAGGACGATGGATGACGCATGGCCCGCGTTCATCGAACGGGGCTTCGACGGATATCGCGCGTATTACAGCTATCTGCCGAAGAGCAAGCTGCAAGTCGAATACACGATGCGCCTCAACAACACCGGCACCTTCGGCCTACCGCCGACGCGCATCGAAGCGCTGTATGTGCCGTCTTCGTTTGGCGCGTTGCCGCATGCATTGATTGGTTACCGTGAAGCAGAAATGAAACGGCTCGCGTGCTTCGTTATCGCCTGTGTTTTTAACCCGGCGGCAATCGCTGCGCCGAGCTTCGACGAAGTGCGCGCGTAGTGGCGCAGTTCCGACTGGATTCTCCTTTCCCGCGATGGCGAGCTATTGCAACGCACACGCATCGACACCAGCGCGCGGCGCGGCGACTGGGTGGCGCTCGCGGATGTGTCGCCGGCCTTGCGCGAGACGATCGTTGTGTCCGAGGACAAGCGCTTCTATGAGCACGCGGGCGGACTGGCACAACGAATGGTTCGTGCGCGGCACGCAAATACGATGCGAGATCGGATTGACCGCGAATGCCTCTTTCTCGTCAATGGACGCCAAAGCCGCGCGCATCGTCTCGCCGACCGACGACACCATCTTCGCACTCGAGCAAGCTGACATGGCGGCTCGACGGCAAAGCGTATGGCCCGGGCGCGGGTTCGAGCACGCGCGGCGTGGCTGCCGTGGCCGGGCCGGCACAAGCTCGAACTCGTCGATGCACGCGGCGAAGTCATCGATTCAGTCGGTTTCAATATTGGCATCACGAAGCGTTGAGCGGCTCTGGTCTGTTCATTGGCAACAAAGCGGCGCGGCGTCATCCGCACGCCGTGGAACAACGGATTATGGCGGTGCGCGATGCGAGCCGCCATTACCGTGACGCTCAATTCGAAAAGCCGTTTTGTCCTATGCTTAACGGCATCGTCCTTGAAAAAGCCGGACTTATCGACTCGTCATTATTTTTCTCAAGTCTGGAGTGCCGTAATGCTGAAAAAGCTGTTGATGCTGTGCTTTGCGTTCATGCTGTCGATCGGTCACGCATTCGCCGCGGTCGATGTCAACACCGCCGATGAAGCCGCGCTGGACTCGGTCAAAGGCTTAGGCCCGGTCAAGTCGAAGGCCATCGTCGATGAACGCACGAAGAACGGTCCGTTTAAGGACGCCGACGATCTCGCCAACCGTGTTAAGGGTCTCGGCCAGAAATCGGTGGCGAAACTGGAGGAAAATAGCCTGACCATCGGCGGCTCGTCGCTTCCGCCGACCGGCAAGACCACGAAGCCTTCCGCGTCGTCCTCGGGCGGCAGCGCAGCACCGAACTCGACGGTCAAATCGCCGACGGCGGCCACTTCGCCCGCGGCGACTACGGCGCAAATGTCGGCAGCTACGCCTGCTTCGTCCAGCAAGGCATCGAAAAAGTCGAAGGCAGCGGCTTCCGCGTCGGAACCTGCGGCCGCGAGCGCTGTTGCCGCAAGTCAGTAAGTCTCTTCTCCCCGCAACTTTTCGTAGTGAGACTGTCATGAGCCCACTCTCGATAGCCTCGTCTCACTCTCGACGTCGAACCAGAACGGCCAGCCCACGCAATCGGGCTCGGGCCAGGCCGTACTGATCGCAATGGCCATGCAATTCATCAACAGCCAGCCAGGTGCCCTCATGGGCCGGCTCCAGCGCTTCCAGCAGCACGGCGCAGGCGACGTCGTCCAGTCGTGGATCGGCACGGGATCGGTGGGAGGGGCGGGCCTCACGGCCCGCCCCTCCCACACAACCGCGCATAAGGGTCCGTACACAGCGGTTCGGATTGGTGATCGGTTGGCCCGGCTATCGACGCAACGATGGAAGGCCAAGGGAGCCGAGATAG